>DAINBS010000050.1:0-12903 GCA_036732805.1 Gemmatimonadales bacterium
CGCGAAGACCTGTACGTGGTCTTTGCCGGCTCCGTCGGTGGCACGGAAGAAGCGGTCTACAAGTTTACGATCAACCCGCTCGTTTGGTGGGTGTGGTTCGGCGGTGTCATCCTGACCTTCGGCGGCGTCGTGACGCTCTGGCCCGGTGGCGGTCCCACCGACCGCGCCGCGCGGCGCGCCATGGAAGGCTATCACGCGCACCTGACCAGCGAAGCGGAGGCCGCGTGAGCGGCATGCGCCGCCGCGACTTCCTCCGGGCCGGGGGCGTGGCGGTCATGGCGCCCCTGCTCGCCACTGCGGGGCAGGACACCTCGGTCGCCCGGCTGTCCCAGCCGGAGCTGGCGGGGCGCCCGCGGGAAGCGGTCACCGACTACCAGAACGACCCGTTCATCATCGGGGTCGAGCGGCGCCTCCGCTGCACGTGTGGCTGCAATCTCGACATCTACACGTGCCGCACCACGGACTTCACCTGCACCTACTCGCCCGAGCTGCACGGAGAGATCGTGGAGCTGGTGGAGCGGGGCATGAGCGGCGAAGAGATCATCGCCGCGTTCGTCGCCAAGTACGGCGAGCAGGCCCTGATGGCGCCGCCCAAGGAGGGCTTCAACTGGGCCGGCTATCTCCTGCCGGGCATTGCGATCACGACCGTGGGGGCCGCGATCACCTGGGTGCTGCTGCGCCGCCAGCGGGTGCCGGCGCCGGTGGCCGGGGCCGCGCACGATGCGACGGATCTGTCGGCCGACGAGAACGCCCGGCTGCGGGCGGCCCTGGACCGACTGGAGAGCTGACATGCTGGAGCTGGTTGCGGGGGTGGCGGTGGCGGTGGCGGCGATGGCGTTCGTGCTGGAGCCACTGGAGCGGAGGATCGGGGACGTCGCCTGGGTGGTGCCCGACCTCGAGGTGACGCCCCTCGAGGAGTCCGAATCTCCCAGGGTCCAGGCCCTGCTCGCCCTCAAGGAGATCGAGTTCGACCGGGCCACGGGCAAGCTCTCGGACGGGGACTACGCGGAGCTCAAGGCGCGGTACGGCCGCCAGGCCCTGGCTGCCATGGACGCCGAACAGACCCAGGCCCGCGTCGTCGCGGGCGCGGAGGACCCCGCGGAGGCGCTCATCCGGGCGGCGCGCCAGGACCTGGCGGTCTGTCCCTCCTGCGGGCCGCGCCCGGAGACCGGAGCCACGTTCTGCTCGGAGTGCGGCCGGCCCCTCGCGGTGCCCGTGGCGTAGGCCAGCCGCTCAACCGCTCACTCAGAACTGGAACTCCTCCCACAACCGCGAGGGCCCGGCCGTCATCGCGCCAGCTCCAACAGGGTTGCGGTATCGGTTGTGTCGAGCGGGCCGACCTTCGTGAAGAGGATCCGCCCGTCCCGGCCAGCGAGGATCGTAGTGGGCACCGCTTGGACCCCCAGTGCCTTCCGGATCACGGCCGGTGACACGGCCTGCCAGAAACCAGTCGGGCAGGCACTGGTTCTCCAACCAGGCGGTAGCACGACGGCGCTGTCCGGGATGGTGTGGGGATCGACATTCAGCAGATGAACCTGGGTCTCGCCCCCAAGGGTGTTGCACAGCCCCTCCCATGAGGAGACGATCCTCCGGCACGCCGGGCACTGCGGCGAATGCAGGAGCAGCAGGACGAATCGTGTTGCCGTGAACGTCACGTGTACCGTATCACCGCGCGGATCTACAAGATCCATGGAAGGAAGTGATGACGGAGCTGGATCCCGGAAGGCCGGGTCGCGACTCGTTGCCTTTGAGAGTCCAACCCGGCCGAAGAGGTTTGTTCCGAAACGCGCAACGGCCACCACGAGAATCGCAGCAACCAGCCCGATCTGGAGCGCGCGGCCCGGCGGTCTGCTCACTCCGGATCTCCAGTCCGCGTCACTCCCCCCAGAGCTGGCAGCCGGTACCGCAGCACCAGAGGGTACGGTTCGTGGACTGCGACAAACAACTCCCGATCATCCTCCGCGGGTGCCAAGGCCCAGATGCCGGTTGGGAACCCGATGCTCCACACGAGCTTGGCATCCCACGACAGCACGTGCACCGTGTCGTACCGTCGTTCGTCGGCCGTGGTGCACCCGCAATAGGGAAGGTAGAGGAATCGGGAGGTTGCGCCGCCCTGCCCGTAACTCAGCGGGAACGGGCGGGCGTAGCGGCGTATCCCATCCTGCGTGACGAGAGGCGGTGCCGCCACGCCCGGGCCGCTCGATTCTGCCTGAAGGTCGCCGTCCGCACCGTAGATTGCTACGCGGTCGGCTCGCCGGTAGACGACAGCGAAGCGGTGCCGCGCCGGATCGGCCACGAAGAACGCGAAATTGAGCTCGGCGTCGTAGAGATAGTCACTCGCGGCAAACGGGGGCGTCCCCACCTCGCGCTGGATTGCGCCTGCCGAGTCCCCGAGGTACAGCACGGACCGGCCGAAGTCACGGGTCATGATCGCGCCTCGGTCGGTTAGGTACGGTCGATGGCCGACTCCTTCCGAGCGGAACTTCAGTGATCGCTGCGGCGCGGAGGTCTGGCCAGGTGCGACGTTCCAGAGCGTGAGACGCTGGTTGCTCTCGTCATAGATCCAGACGGAGGAGTCGGCGGGGCTCGTCGCGAAGATGTGATCAACATGGTCGATCTCGCGCGGACCCCGGCCCTTCCGTCCGAAGCGGTTCACGATCGCGCCGGTGCGTCGATCCGCGACCAGGACCTGTGGATTGGCATAGTCATCGACGACGACTAGGTAAGGCCCGGCCACCTCAAGGCGCAAAGGCAGGCCCCAACTCGCCGTGTCACCCAGCGTATCGACGAGCACGGGTACGCCGATCTTGCCCCCTTCGCGGAGTGCGCGCCGGACGTCGGTGTCTGGGTCATTGGTGCGATCGGCGGGCGGGCCACAGCCGAAGATGAAGAGGGGCAGTAGGACGACGCTCAACGCGAAGAGCGTCGGATGCGCTAGGTCCACGACGCATGCTGTCCGAATCATGATGGCGGAGCGTCCCCGGAGCGACACCTTTAGGAACCCGTCACTTCTAGCCCTCAGGGTCTATTGGCGGCACCGGGCTTGAGTTGTGCATGTAGCAGTTGGTGCCCGGGCCACCCGTACTGCAGTCGTAGTAACAGCGCTCCTGTGGCGCGGTGTAGCACGTGATCTCGTCGCCGAGAAGCGGCCGAGCTGCTGGCACGAGGAGGAGCATACCGAGGACAATCGCGAGGCCCAGGCTGAGGTAAGGGATCGGCTTGGATGGGCGAGTCTCATGCATAGGTCTGCCTCCGAAACTTGGCAACGTGAGGAGTGAAACGGAATCTGCCTGCCCTTCGCCGAGGCGCATCCGCCACCATTAGTGGTCATCTCTCCTTGCGAGCCAAGTTTGCGGGGGGGGGGGGGTGAAGAAAGCGTGAACTGCCGATGAAATTCCCGCTCGGGCCCAGTGGATCGTGCGCGTGGGCGGATCGTGGTGGATGCGATCGACGCACAGACCTTCAACACGGATACCGAAGACGACTATCGGGCGAACGGGTGGGGGATTCCGTACCGCATAGAGTAGGCGGGCGGGCGGTCAGGCGGACAGGCGGGTAGCGCATGGGCCGGGGGAGCGGTGCTCTCCCGGCCCACGCTCTCCGCCTGTCCGCCTGGAACTCCAACTCCTCCATCCTCCTGAGCCCGATGCGGACGGCCTTTCGGGCACACGCCGGCGGTCCCCCGACTAAAGGCCGGACGCCCAAGCCTGACGCACGGAGCCGGGTGCCGTCGCCGACGCGCGATTCGGGTGGGTCAGCCGCGCGCTCGGTCCTGAATCCGGACGTTCTTGCTCCCTTTGACAGCCCACAAGCGGAGCCCTACGTTGGCGCCAGAATCCGCTTGGAGCGCCCTGTGCGTCGCGTGAGATTCTGGCTGTCGCCGCTCGTCATTCTCTTGACGGGCTGCTCGGATTCCCCCCCCCCTCGCTCCACCGCTCGCTGAACTGACCCCACGCTGCCAGTTGGGGTGCGTGGACATAGATCCGGCACCGACGGCGGCCGGGATCTTCATCGGTCATGCGTTCACCCCTGATTTCTGTTCTAGCGGGACTGACCTGGATCAGGACGGCCTGAGCGATCTTTGTGAGGAGCGTCTGTCTTGGGCGTTCGCGCCCGAGTTGTACTACTGGGGCTACGACGACATCAGGAGGGAGGCGTACTGGGCCGCAAGGCCCAGCGGCGTGGACAACGTCGTCATCGCCTACCTTCCTTCGTACTATCGGGATCATGGCAGCAACACATACGTGTGTTCGCTTCCCCCTCCGCTCCACCACCCCAGCTGTGACGGGCATAACGGCGACTCGGAGATGATGCTCCTGACCGTCTACTACAAGTACGAAACCGAGCACTGGATTCTCGGTGAAGCGGCATACTCGGCGCATGGTTCCTACAACATGTACTCCCGCGGCAACAAGGCGTATCCGTCTGTCCTAGAGTACCCGGGCCGCAAGGGTGGGTATCCACGTGCCTGGGTCTCGATGGGCAAGCATGCGAACTACGCGACCAGAGCTCAATGTAATGGGGGAGGCTTTGTGGGCACTGACGACTGTACCGCAAACAACTCGGCGGTTCGTCTCGAGTGGAGTGCCTACTGGAACGTTGGCAGCAGCAACCACCCCATTATCAACTGCGTCGTGAGCCGGGTTCCATCATATGAGTATTACGGAAGTGGCCGGCAGGAGTGCTTCTGGACCGGCTCCGAGTTTTCGGGGTGGATTCCGGATAATGTTGGGGGGGATCGCGCGGACCCGTACGGCCCGCAGCTTAGGGCCGCGGGGTTCTGATCGGATGTCCGTGCACGGCGCGGGTGTCACTGTTTTGATTACGGTGCTCACGGGGATGCGTGATCCAGGGGCCCTGGCCGCGCAAACCTCCCGCGCCGCCCCCGCTACCGCCGAACACGGTCAGGATCAGGTATTGGGGGCGACCGGCGCTGTGGTCCGTCCCGTGCTCCCGGTATCGCCGCCACCCCTGGAAACGAACAAGGGCGCGATTCGGGGCGCAATCATCGGGGCCGCCGTGGGGGGAGGCGCGGGTGCCGCTCTTGCCGTGGGCTTGTGCTCCGGATGGGGGGGCGAGGATTGCCTGCCTCGCGCACTCGGCGGGTTCGCTTTTGGGGCCACCATCGGCGCGGTGCTCGGTGCCTTCATCGGTGACGCCCTGTCGTCGAACGGGGCCACCCAATCCGTGGAGGTTGGATGGGGCGAGCCCGTCGGCCGGGAGGTCCGGGGCTGGTCGCTCGTGACCGTGAGGCTGCGATAGCGCCTAGAACTCGAACTGCTCCATCCGCCTGAGACCGATCCGCAGCGGCAGCGCGGTGGCCAGGCCGCACAGCAGAATGACCCCCAGGAAAGGCAGGGCGAGGCGCAGGGAGACCTGGAGCGGCTGGTCCGCCCGGGTTGCCTGAAGGTAGGCGTAGACCGGCGCCGCCTCGAGCACGATGACCGCGGCGAGGAGCGCCACCGTCGTCATCATGAACACGAGGCCGCCGAACGACGTAGGGATCTGCGCGGCGTTCTCCGTCTCGAACTGCGGATACAGCGCGCCGAAGCCAAGGGCGAGCGCGGCGATGGCGAGGGTGAGCAGCACGATCGTCCCCACGCTGACGGCCATCATGAACCCCGTGGCGCGGAGCAGCACGTTCGTGAACACCGTGATGATCAGCGCCAGCACCAGCAGGGGGATCGTCCCGGTCCAGTACTTGGACCAGAGCAGCGCCCGCAGATCGAGCGGACTCGAGCGGAGCAGCCACATCTGCCGGCCCTCGAGCGAGACGGATGGGAAGATGAACCGCGCGGCGATGGAGGCGAGGACGAACCCGGCGAGCCCCAGGTTCAGGAACGACACGAGCGTGACGAAGAAGAAGGGCACCTGCTCGCCCGTGAAGAGCGGCAGGGCGCGGATGTTGAACAGGTAGATCACGACGAGCACGCCGAGCAGGATGAGCTGGCTCCACTGCGTCGTGTCACGGAAGAACAGCTTGATGTCCTTGACGATGAACTCCCGCTTGGCCACCGACATGAACCGCGCCGCCGGGGCCATCGCGGCCTGCCAGAACCAGCCCCGCACGAAGCGCTCCGCTCCCTCCTGCGCCTTCGTGAAGCCCGTCGGGTACAGCTGAGCGTGGAGCGCCGCGCCGAGTGCTACGAACGCGCCGGCCGTGCTCCAGAGCAGCACCAGGTCGAGCGGGTCCCACGGCCCCACGAGGTATCCCATGATCGATCCCGTGGCCCATTCACTCGGCAACAGCGGCGACGTGGGCGCGCGCAGCACCGTGAGGAAGTCGAGCAGATTGTTGAAGCCCTCCGGGCGGGCGAGCTGCTCGGGACGCACGAGGCGGAACAGCATCACCAGCAGTCCCGCGGCCGCGATGGTGATGACGGAGAGCAGATCGCGGGTGCGCCGGGCGGGGAAGACGTTCACCAGAATGAGCGTCGTGGCGCTCCCGATCACCGCCGGGAGGGTCAGCAGCGGCAGGAAGACCGCGAGCACCACCAGCGGGAACAGCCAGCCGCCGTCATAGACCACGCCGTACGCGGCGACGATGGGGACCGCCATGAGCGCGACCATCCACGAGCTGTGGAGCATCGTCTCGCCGAGCTTGGCCAGGTACAGATCGAGCCAGTCCACGGGAGCGGCCACGAGGAGGTCGAGGTCCTTCGCCAGGAAGAAGGACGACAGTGCCGTGACGACGTTCGACAGCAGGAGGATCGACAGGAAGCTGAGCAACACGAGCCCGAGGAGCTTGCCGGCCAGCAGGGGCCCGATCTCCTCGACGCCACGGAAGTAGGCGAGGACTCGGTACAGCACGCCGAACACCACGGCCCAGAAGACCACGGCCACCGCGCCGAGCACCACGGCCCTGCCGGGGCCGGCCTGCCGTCCCTGTCGGAACCGTGCGCGCGCCGTCCGCCACTTGGGCGCGACGACCGTCAGCAGGGACCGCATCATGCTTCGAGGATGGCCGCCAGCTCGCGCACGGCGCTGCCGCCCGTCAGGCGGAGGAACAGGTCCTCGAGCGAGGCGTCGCCGGACGCGGTCTGCTGGCGCAGGTCGGCCATGGTGCCGCGCGCGATGATGCTTCCGGACTGGATGATCGCGATGCGATCGCACATCGCCTCGGCCACCTCGAGCGTGTGCGTGCTCATGAGCACCGTCCCGCCGCGGGCCGCGAACTCCCGGAAGATGTCCTTGAGCAGGCGCGCCCCCCGGGGGTCGAGGCCCACCATGGGCTCGTCCACCACGATCAGCTCCGGACGGTGCACGAGCGCGCTCGAGATGATGAGCTTCTGGCGCATGCCGTGGCTGTACGACTCGACGAGCTCGTCGCGCCAGGCGGACAGCTCGAAGACCTCCAGCAGCTCGGCGATGCGGTGCTCCACGTGGTCGCCGCCCTGCCCGTAGAGGCCGGCCACGAAGCGGAGGAACTCCCCGCCGGTGAGCTTCTCGTACACGAACGGCCGGTCGGGAATGAAGCCAAGGATCGCCTTGGCCCGCATGGGATCGGCGATGAGGTCCACGCCGCCCAGCGTGATGCGGCCCGCGGTGGGCCGGAGGATGCCGGCGATCATGCGGAGGGTGGTCGTCTTGCCAGCGCCGTTGGGGCCCAGGAAGCCGAACAGTTCCCCCCGCGGCACGTGCAGATCGATGCCGTTGACGGCCGTGAAGGTCCCGTAGCGCTTCGTCAGCCCTTCCAGTCGGATCATTCCGCCGGCTCCGTCGCCACGACGTCCACGCCCAACTGCCCCACGAGCCGGACCAGTTCCAGCTGGCGGGCGAGGCCGCCCACGGTCAGGCGCAGGTGGGCCGCGTCGGCGGGGAACTGGCCGAAGGTGGGATCCACGGCGACCCAGTCGCCGAGCCACACCTCGGGCCACGCGTGATAGTAGAAGGTCCCGCCAAGATACACGAGCCCTGCCGCCGTCCGGGCCGGCAGGCCGACGGCGCGAGCCAGGGCCACGAACAGCACCGTGTGCTCGTTGCAGTCGCCGGCCCGGCGGGCGTACACGTCGAGCGCGCTCGGCACCCCCAGGGTGACTTCCTTGCGGAGGTTCTCATACACCCACTGGGTGAGCCGCCGCGCCGCGAGCTCGGGGCGCCGCGTGTTCGCGATGGCCTGGCGGGCCTGTGCCTGCAGGCGCGGATCGTCGCTCTGCACGAGTGGCTCGGGCTCCAGGTACGGCCGGAACTGGGCGCCGGCGTCCGGCAGCCGGTACGCGGGGCGGAGCGCGGCCGGGCTCTCCCGCCGCACGAACAGCGTGTCGCCCGCCAGGCGCTGGCGGCCGCCGTCGAGATCGAGGCCCGCGAGCGACTGGCCGGAGAGGCGAACGGTCAGCGCGGCCAGGGTGTCGGGCGCAAGCGTCACGTTCGACGTGATGGCCGTGCCGCGGACCAGATCCGTCGCGGGCGCGGCCGCGCCGCGGTTCCGGAAGTTCTCGTACACCACCTCGTACGCCGACCGCTCCAGCCGGAATCCGGCCGCGGAGGTGGCCGCCACCAGCCGGCCGAGGTCGTCCACCCAGGTGTCCACCGGGTAGCGCCCGCTCGTCTCGCGGAGGCGCCACGCCTGGAGCGTGTCGAACACGACCGGACGCCAGCGCCCCGCCGCGGTGTCGAACACCGCGGTGTCCTGCGGGACGATGAACGTGGACTCCGCGGCGACCTCGACGGTGACGTTGCGGGCCATCATCAGGACCGGATCGAACAGGCGCACGTCGTAGGACCGGCCCACGTCCAGCTCCCCGCCGAAGGCGATCCGGAGTGGCAGCAGCTGCGGGAGCACGATGGGCTCGGTGAGCGGGATGCGCCGGACCTCGCGACTTTCGTCCCCGACGAGGGTGATCTCGAGCAGGGAGTCACCGTCCACCCGTCCTTCCGCGGTGAACCGCATGCCGATGCCGCGGACGGACGCCGTGAACGAGCGGAGCGTGAGGGAGCGGCTGAGGAGAATCTCGGTGCGCGCTTCCGTGCGCTGGATGTCGTCCAGGACCGGCAGTTCCAGGACCACGACGTCCACGACGCGCAGCGTGTCGCTGAGCGTGTCGAGGGTGTTGGACGCGTAGCCGATCTGCGAGCCCCCCAGCGTCACGGCGAAGTAGGTGGCGCCGGGCGGGAGCGTGAGCGCCGCCTCGGCGAGGCCCTCGCCGGCGGGACGCCAGTACTCGCGCCTGAGCAGCAGACCGAGGGCCACGATCCACACGCCGACGAGCACGGCCGCGATGCCGCGCCGGCTCACGTGTCCGATTTCCGCAGGTAGGTCTCCACCACCGCCCGCTCCTCGTCCGTTTCGACGACGATCGTCACGTCCCGCGGGAATCCCGCCATCCCGGGAAGGGCCGCGAGCACGGCACCCATCACGTCCGCCGCGTCCTCGATGGTGAGATTCCCCGCGCCGGTGCCGAGCAGCGGCATGGCCAGGTGCGCCAGCTGCCAGTCCGCCGCCCGCTGGAGGGCGGCGGTCAGCGCGCGCCGAACGGTGTCGCGGCTCACCGCCTCGGTCGCGCTCCTAATGATAGCATGAACCACCAGCTCGACCCCGAGGTCGCCGCCGCCGGTGACCACGGCCGAACCCACGGCCAGTTCGCGCTCGGTGTGCAGTTGATCCCAGAACGCAGCGCCGCCGATCTGCTCCAGCCGGCGGAGCGCTGCGGTGGTCGGTTCCAGCAGACTGTTGGCGGGTCTGACGATCGCGTCGGCAGAGGCGAACGCGAGGTCGTCCACCACGACGCGGATCACGCCCCGGCGAGCTCCCGCGAGCGGCGGTACATCTGGGCGGCCTCGGCCGGGCGGTTGAGCCGGTCGTACACGATCCCGAGTCCACGCAGGGCCTTCGCGTTGTTGGGGCGCAGTTCGGTGGAGCGCTGGAAGGCCTGGAGCGCGCCGTCGAGGTCGTCCACCTTGTTGAGCGCCTCCCCCAGCTGATCGTAGGCCGCCGTCGAGCCGGGATCCATCTCCACGACCCGCCGCAGATGGGGGATGGCCTGCCGCCAGAGGCCGGCCCGGGAGAGCACGACCCCCAGCGCCAGGTGCGCCTCGGGGTTCGCGGGCTCGACGTGCACCGCGTGCGCCAGGTCGCGCTCCGCCCGCGTGAACTGGCCCAGCACGCCGAGCAGCGCGCCCCGCCGGAGCAGGGCCTCCGCATGGTCCGGCTGCTGCGCGATGACCCAGTCCAGCTCCGCGAGCGCGGTGTCCGCGTCGCCGCGCCGGTCGAGGAGCGCGGCGAGGCGCACCCGCGCGGTGAACTGCCGCGGATTGGCGTCGAGCAGCTCGTGGTAGATCCCGGCGGCGCGCCCCTCGTCCCCCTGCTGCGTCGCTTCGAGCGCGGCGCGCAGCAGCAGGTCTTCGGACGGCGGCGCCTGCGCCCGCTGGCCCGCCGCGGCCGGGGGCGCGGCCGCGGGAGCCGGTTCCTCGACCAGCTCGAACGGCGACGGCCTGGGCGCCACCGTCCCGCCGCCCGCCACGTACGGGGTCCGGAGCTTTCCCCGCCGATGCCGTCGGGGGGTCACGCGGCGGCCTCGGCGGTCTCGGCCTCGACCCAGGAGAGGTATGACGGGAGTCCGGCGGTCACGGGCAGCGCCAGCAGCTCGGGCACCTCGTACGGATGGTGCCGCTCGATGGCCGCGACCAGCGCGTCCCAGCGGGCGCCCACGGTCTTGAGCACGACCAGGGCTTCCTCGTCCGTCGTGATCGTCCCCTGCCAGCGATAGATGGAGGTGGATCCCGGGACCACGGTCCCGCACGCGACCACCCGATCTTCGACCAGTCGGCGAACCAGCACCCGCGCCGCATCGGCCGTGGCGAGCGTGGTCAGAACGACGAGTGGGGTCTGGCGATCGGGCACGCGCAACGTCCTTGTTGATTCGGGGAGGCCAAACTATCCCGCGCCGACGCATGACCGCAAGTCGGGCCGTCCCGGCTCCGGCGGGGGCCGGGCGTTGACCGGGAAATCCGCCCGACGGTACGTTGACAGGTTATGTCCGACGACCGTCTGATCGTGCGCGGCGCCCGCGTCCACAACCTCAAGGACATCACGGTCAACATCCCGCGCGACCGGCTCACCGTCATCACGGGACTGTCCGGCTCCGGCAAGTCGTCCCTGGCGTTCGACACGATCTACGCCGAAGGCCAGCGGCGCTACGTCGAGTCGCTCTCGGCGTACGCCCGCCAGTTCCTCGGGCTGATGGAAAAGCCGGACGTGGACGCCATCGAGGGCCTCTCCCCGGCCATTTCGATCGAGCAGAAGACCACGGGGCAGAACCCGCGCTCGACCGTGGGCACCGTGACCGAGATCTACGACTACCTCCGCCTCCTCTGGGCACGGGTCGGGGTCCCGCACTGTCCCAACGACGGCTCCGCCATCCGGCGCCAGAGTGCCAGCCAGATCACCGACCAGGTGCTCCAGTGGCCGGAGGGGTCACGCGTCGAAGTCGTGGCCCCGCTCGTCCGGGGCCGCAAGGGCGAGTTCCGCGACCTCTTCGAGAGCGCGCGCCGCCAGGGGTTCGTCCGCGCGCGGGTGGACGGCGACCTGCACGAGCTGGCGAGCCCGCCCAAGCTCAACCGGCGCCAGAACCACGATATCGGACTCGTCGTGGACCGGCTGGCGGTGCGCGCCGCCGATCGGGGCCGGCTGCACGACTCCATCGAGACGGCGCTGCGGGCCGCGGAAGGGCTCGTGGACGTGCTCCGCGACGGCGAGACCGTCACGTTCTCGGAGCGGTTCGCCTGCCCGACCTGCGGGTACTCCCTCGCCGAGCTCGAACCCCGCCAGTTCTCGTTCAACTCCCCGTACGGCGCCTGCACGGCGTGCGGCGGCCTGGGCACGCGGCGGGAGGTGAGTCCGGAGCTCGTGCTCGGCGATCCGCGGATCTCGATTCTCGAAGGGGTCGTGCTGCCGTGGGGCGAGCCCACCGGGTACCTCAGGAAGGTCGTACTCCCCACCCTGGCGCAGACCTTCCGGTTCCGGCTCGAGGCGCCTTGGGGCGGGTTGCCCGATCGGGCCCGCGAGATCCTGCTCTACGGCGTCCCGGATCGGAAGCTCAAGTTCCCGGCGGGCACCGGCTCGGCCGTGTACGAGAGCGTGTGGGAGGGGATCTGCGGCAACGTCGAGCGGCGGTATCGGGAGACGTCGTCCGATGCGGTGCGGGCGCAGCTCGAGGAGTACATGACCGAGCGCGCGTGCGACGCGTGCGGGGGGCGCCGCCTCAAGCCGGAAAGCCTGAGCGTGCTGGTCCACGGACGGAGCATCGGCGAAATCGTGGACCTGCCGGTCACCGACGCGCTCGCGTTCTTCCGGGGCATCCCCATGCGGGGCACGGGCGGCACCGTCGACGCCGAAGTCGCCGCCCCGATCCTGCGCGAAGTGATGGAGCGGCTCGCCTTCCTTCAGGACGTCGGCCTCGAGTACCTGACGCTGGGGCGGGGAGCGGGGACCCTGGCCGGCGGAGAGGCGCAACGGATCCGGCTCGCCACCCAGATCGGCAGCCGGCTCGTGGGGGTGCTCTACATCCTGGACGAGCCGTCGATCGGGCTGCATCCGCGTGACAACGCCAGGCTGCTCGGCACGCTCCGCGGCCTGCGGGATCTGGGCAATACAGTGATCGTGGTGGAGCACGACGAGGAGACGATCCGCGCGGCCGATCACGTCGTGGACCTCGGGCCCCGGGCCGGCCGGCTCGGCGGGGAGGTGATCGTCGACGGGGGCCTGGACGACGTGCTCGCCCACCCGACGTCGCTCACCGGGCGCTACCTTCGCGGCGACCTCCGCATCGCGGTCCCGGCCGCGCGGCGCCCCGTGGACCCCGCGCGCGCCATTCGGGTGATCGGGGCCCGCCAGCACAACCTGCGGTCGCTCGGCAAGGCGGGCGCGAAGCGCTGGCGCGGCGTCCGCCCGACCGTGCGCGGCGT
>DAINBS010000051.1:0-9995 GCA_036732805.1 Gemmatimonadales bacterium
GACAAGGACGCGCCGATCTTCAAGGTGGCCGACTACGGCATCGTGGGCGATCTCTTCGAGGTGATCCCGCGGCTCACCCAGGAAATCCGAAAAGTGCGAGGCGCCTGATGCGAACCGCGTTCGTCGTGCTCTGTGCGGTCGTGCTGGCGGCACCGGCCGCGGGCCAGGCGCCCATCCGGCGCATTCAGCCGGCGGCGTTCCCCGTGTCCGCGACGCTGGCCGCCGGTTTCGGGTTTGGCGGGGTGCGCGCGCGCGACACCACCGAGCTGAGCGCCGGACCCGGTTCGGGTTGGACCGTGGGCGTGGACCTGCGTGCTCCGCTGGGCCGGACCCTCGGGGTCGAGGCGGCGGGGCAGCTGTGGCACCCCTCGCAGCGGTTCTGCGCGGCGGGGGCGCAGTGCCAGTCGCCGGGGAACGTGTGGGCCATGCGGGGCAGCGTGTTGCTGCTGTGGCGATTCAAGGCGCAGGCGCCGATCTACTTCGGCCTGGGCGGGGCGGTGGTCCGCTTCAGCCCCGCGCCCGTCTTCAACCAGAAGCTCACGGCCGACGGTCAGGAAGGCACCATGGAGTTCGGCGGGGCCTGGGTGGTCGGGTATGACTTCCTGCGCGAAGAGCGGCTCGGCGGCAGCATCACCTGGCGCAGTTTCCTGATGATCCCGTCGAACGAGGGCCTCGCGGGCGGCTACGACACGCCCGCCTTCGGCTGGGACAACGCGCTCCTCTTCGGCGTCCGGTACAACCTGGCGCGCTAAGGTGGCGTCCGTGCTGCCCCAGCGCCGCCATCCGCCGCTCCCGCGCGAGCGGCTCATCCTCGAGGAGCCGCCGCAGGACGAGCGGATCGACCTCGACGTGGTGTTCGTGGGCGGCGGCCCGGCCGGCCTCGCGGGCGCCATCGAGCTGGCGCGGCGGGCCAAGGCCGATCCGGAACTGGGCGGCCTGGAGATCGGCGTGCTCGAAAAGGCCGCCGCGCTTGGCGAGCACAGCCTCTCGGGCGCGGTGGTCAATCCGCGGGCCCTGCGGGAGCTGTTCCCGGACGTCGATCCCTCCGATCTGCCGCTCCGGACGCCGGTAACGAAGGAATCGGTCTACTTCATGACCGAGCGGCGGGCCATCCGGCTCCCCACACCACCCACGATGCGGAACCACGGCAACCACGTGGCCTCGCTCGGCGAGATCGTCCGATGGCTCGGCGAACGGGCCGAAGCGCTCGGCGTCAACGTGTTCGCGGGGTATCCGGCGGCCGCGCTGCTCGTCGAGGGCAACCGGGCGATCGGGGTGCGCACGACGCCCTCCGGACTCGGCCGGGATGGCGCGCCGGGCCCGTCGTACTCGCCGCCCACCGACATCGCGGCCAAGGTGACCGTGCTGGCGGAGGGAACACGCGGCCCGCTCGCCCAGGCGTTCTATGGGTGGCAGGGGATCCGGTCCGCCAATCCGCAGATCTTCGCGTTGGGGGTGAAGGAGCTGTGGGAAACCCGGCGGCCCCTCGATCGCGTGATCCACACGATGGGATGGCCGCTCCCCCGAGACGCGTTCGGGGGGAGCTGGGTGTACCCCATGGCGCCGAACCTGATCTCGCTCGGACTGGTGGTGGGGCTCGATTACCACGACGCCTCGCTTGACGTCCACGAGCTGCTCCAGCGGCTCAAGCTGCATCCCCTGCTGCGCCCGCTGCTCGCGGACGGCGACCTGATCGAGTGGGGCGCCAAGACCATTCCCGAAGGCGGGTACTACGCGCTGCCGGAGCGGCGGCACGGCAACGGCGTGCTCGTGGTGGGGGACGCCGTCGGGCTGGTGGACGTGCCGTCCCTCAAGGGCATCCACTACGCCATGCAGTCGGGGATCTACGCGGCCCGCGCCATCCACGAAGCGCTCAAGGCGGGCGACACCTCCGCGACGCGGCTCTCGGTGTACGACCGGCTGCTCGACGGCTCGTATGTCGTGCAGGATCTCCGGCGCACGCGGAACATGCGGCTCGGATTCAAGAGCGGTTTCTGGAGCGGTTCCCTGCGGGCTGGCCTCATGACGCTCACGGGCGGCCGCGTGCCCGGCGGACGGATCTCGATGGACGCGGATGCCGCGGCCCCGCGCACGGTGCGGCCGGTGACGCCGCTCGTGCCGGACGGCCGACTGACTCTGTCGAAGCTGGACGCCGTCTTCAAGGCCGGTAACGCGACCCGGGACGACATTCCCTCGCACCTGATTCCCGCCGCGGACATCGACCAGGCCACGGGTGAGTTCTACGCCCGGATGTGCCCCGCCGGCGTGTACGAGTGGACCGCCGACGGCCTGCGCATCAACGCCCCCAACTGCGTGGACTGCAAGGCCACGGACGTGCTGGGACCGCGGTGGACCGCGCGCGAGGGCGGCAGCGGGCCGGCGTACAAGCGGATGTAGCGGCAGGATGGGCGGGATGATGCGGGATCTGCCGCATCCCGCATCATCCCGCCCATCCCGCTTCATCCCGCTTCACTCGAATGCCGGCTCCGCGACGTACACCGGATCCTCAAGCATCAACGCCCGCAGCTCCTCGCCCGGGGCCACGTCGTCCCGCTCCGCGGGCACGATGAGCAGGGCGTTCGCTCGCGCCATCGAAGTCAGAATGCCCGAGCCCTGAGGCCCGGTAAGGCGCGCGCGGAGCCGCCCGCCCTCGTCCGTGACCACGACGCGGAGGAAGTGCGTGAGCGGTGCCGGGTAGTGCAGGGGCTCGGCCACGTCGACGGCCACCGCGCGGCGGAACGGCAGGGCGTGCCCCTGCAGCCGGCGGATTGCCGGCCGCACGAACAGCTCGAACGTGACCATCGTGCTGACCGGGTTGCCCGGCAGTCCGATCCATGGGCACGCTCCGAGCATCCCGTAGCCCACCGGTGCACCGGGACGCATCCGGATCCGCCAGAACCCCAGCCGTCCGCCCATCGCCTCGAAGACCGTGCGGACATGGTCGTGCTCGCCGACGCTGATGCCGGCGGTGGTGATCAGCAGGTCGGCGCCTTCCGCGCCGCTCAGGCGCCGCCGCAGATCCTCGGGGTCGTCGCGGGCAATCCCGAGGTCACGCGGGACCGCGCCGGCTGCCCGGATGGCGGCGTCCAGCGTGTAGCTGTTGGACGACGCGATCTTCCGCCCCGCGAGAATCGCCTCGCGCTCGTCCAGATCGGCGATCTCGTCTCCCGAGCCGAGGATGGCGACGACGGGCGTCCGATGGACCGTGACCTCTGGCTGGGCCATCGAGGCGAGCACGCCGAGCTGCGCGGGCCCGAGCACGGTCCCGCTCGCGAGCACGACCGATCCGCGCCGGATGTCCTCGCCGCGATGCCGGAGGTTCTTGCCGGCGTCGCGGCGGTCCCGGATGCGGACCATGCCCTGCGTCGCGCCGTCGGTGTCTTCCTGGCGGATGACGCCGTCCGATCCCGTTGGCAGCGGCGCACCCGTGAAGATGCGCGCGCACTCCCCCGCGCCGATGGCACACGCGGGAAACGCGCCGGCGGGTATCTCCTCGACGATGCGGAGGGCCCACGGGCCGTCCCCCTGGGTGAGGTCCACGGAGCGCACGGCGTAGCCGTCCATGGCGGAGTTGGTCCAGGGCGGGATGTCGAGCGGGCTCGCGGCGTCTTCGGCCAGCACGCGGCCGAGCGCGTCGCGGAGCGGCAGGCGCTCGGTGGGCAGCGGGCGCAGTCCCTCGAGGATCGCGCGCGCGGCGTCCCCGGGGGTGCGCATCTCAGCCCTCGATGACGAGGGCGCGCTCCCAGGCCATGTGCATGAGGCTTGGCAGCCACGCGGTGTCGGTGAAGGTGAACACCGGGAAGGGATAGTGCAGGCCCCGCTGGTCGCTCACCATCGCGATCCACTGGTCGGCGCCTTCCGCTGCGGGGTCGTAGAGCGGCGCGGCATGCACGGCCTTGCGGTGGACTTCGATCTTGGGCAGCGCCGCGCGCTGGTAGCCCTCGACGATCACGAGATCCAGGTCCAGGAAGCTCCGCCGGACCAGGTCTATGGGGTCAGCCGTCCCGTCCGACTGCTCGAACGTCACCCGCTGGCCCGGGGACTCGATCATCGTCCGGATCGTGCGCCCCTCGTGAAAGTGGCGCCACGTGTCCTTGCCCTCCTGGTCCACGAGCGCCGGGTGGTGCCCGTGTTTGATCGTCCCCACGCGCCGCCCGCGCCGGACGAAGTCCTGCGCCATGGCCACGACGAGCGTGGTCTTGCCCGCGTCCTTCTTGCCCACTACCGAGATGACACGCGTTGCCGCCACAGCTCCTCCGCCTGTGCCAGGTCGTCCGGGGAGTTCACGTTGAAGAACAGCGTCTCGGGGTCGCCGAACCGGCGCACGGCGTCGAGCGGGAGATGGCCCACGCGTACCGCGTCGTGGAAGGCGATGGCCCGGTAGTCCTCGTCATCGAGCCGGGCGGCGATCGCGGTGGCGCAGCCGGGGCCGTAGACGCCGCACAACGGCTCGATGCCCCGCCGCCCGCCGCTCTCCGGCAGGTAGACGTCGAGCTCGCCGGCGCCGTCGCGCAGCGCTTCGAGCAGGTCTTCGCTCACGAACGGCATGTCCCACGCCACCAGCAGCACCGGGCCCTCGCCCGCGGTCACGGCGGCGTAGATCCCGCCCAGGCTGCCGCAGTCGGGGCGCGGGTCGTGGATCACGCTGAGGCCCGGCGCCCACGCGGAGGCGCCGGGGAGGTTCGCGATCAGGACCGGAGCATTCCCGGTGACCGCACGAAGCGCGGCAACGAGCCGATCCAGCATACGCTCGCCGCCCACCCGCTCGAGCCCCTTCGGCTTGCCGCCGAAGCGGCTCGCCGCGCCGCCCGCCAGGATCGCGCCACGCACGCTCAGTACCGCCGGCCGCGGCGCTGCTCGAGGACGATGTCCAGCATGAACACGAGGGCCACGCTGTGGAACATCTTCTTCTCGGTCGGTGCCTCAGCCAGCGCATTGGCGGGGCCGGTGACCCGGTCGACCAGCAGCAGCCGGTCGCGCAGCTCCAAACGCGCCTGGTAGCCCGTCGCGAACGGCACCATGACACCCGCGGCGAACGATGCCGTGGGCTCGAACGACGAAGGGTCCGGGTCACCGATGATGAGGGTAGCCTGGCTGATCAGGTTGGCATCCAGAAAGCGCCCCACCACCTCCACCGTGCTCGGGCCGCGTGTCGTGAATCCGCCCTGGGCCCGGAGGTACGGCTTCACGGCTCCCCGGGGCGCGAAGCGCAGCAGCCCTCCGAGCTCGAAGGCCACGGTGGACGCCGACCCGCCCTCGGCGGCGATGTTGTCGCAGATCTGCTCGTTGAAGCCGGCGCGCGCGTCCGACGGGTCCACGGACACCAGATCGCAGGTGTCATCGCGGCCGAAGCCGAGGAAGCTGATTTCCCCCGTCACCCCGAAGTTCGGGTGCAGGAAGTAGGTGGCGGAGGCGCCCAGCGTGATCCCGGGCGAAAGCCGCCGCCCCAGTTCGAGCGTATCGATGCTGAACGGATCCTCCAGCAGGGGCAGGGGCTGTCGGAGCCCGGTGACGAGCGTGGGACCGCTGGCCGCACCCCCGAGGATCGTGAGCAGCAGCTGCGGCTCGGGACGAGCCTGCGCGGCGGCGCCGGACGCGAGTCCCGCACAGGCGGCCGCGAGCAGGCCGGCCGCGACGAATGGGCGGATCATGGGTGATGTACCTGCGGTGTGCCGCTCACGGCGCGCCCGATGAGCGTCATGCCCGCGTGGCGGGCCACCGTGTCGGCGAGAGTCGAGGGAACGGACGGGGTTGCCACCCAGGCGATGCCGCCGCGCGCGGCCTTGAAGGCGAGTTCCGCGGAAATGCGGCCCGTCACGAGCAGTCCGAGGCCGGCAATCGGGAGATCGGCGAGGATTGCCGCCCCGATGACCTTGTCCACGGCGTTGTGGCGGCCGATGTCCTCCGCATGGAACCGCAGGGTGGCCCCATCGCTCAGCGCGGCCGCATGGATGCCGCCCGTGTCCTGGTAGCGGGCGCCCGCGGCGAACAGCTCCTTGAACAGGCGGCGGAGGTCTTCGGGTTGGGGCAAACAGCGCTGCGGCGGCACGCGCGGCGCGGTCGCGGGGTCCGCCAGCAGCACCGACACCGCACCGCAGCCCGACGCCAGCACCGGCGCACGGTTCTCGGCCCGGACCGCAGCGACCCGCTCCGGCGCCACGTCGGCCCAGAACCCGAGGTCTGTCGCACAGGGGCGGAGCGCCACGAGGTCGCGACGCGTGGCAATGTATCCCTCACCGTGCAGCCACCCCACCGCGAGTTCCTCCAGCAGATCGGGCGTGCACATCCACGTCACCGTGGGTGTTCCGTTCACTTCCAGCCACACGGGCACCTCGTCGACCAGGGCCAGTCCGGGGCCCCGGCCGCGCCGGCGCGCGGGCCCGGGTCGCTCAGGATTCTCCGAAGTACTCGGCGGAGAGGTCGTCATCTTCCTCGATGCGGACGGCGTGGAGGCGGACGCCGGCGGGCAGCTGGGGCTCCAGCCGCCGCCACACCCACACGGCCAGGCCCTCCGCCGTGGGTATCACCCGGCCGTAGGCGAATTCCGCGACGTCCAGATTCAGGTGTCGGTGATCGAGCGGCTCGCGCACCACCCGGTTCAGCAGCTGGTCGAGCGCGCCCAGATCCGTCACCATGCCGGTCTGGTCGGCAACCGGGCCGGCCACCGTGACGGCGCACCGGTAGTTGTGCCCGTGGCCGTGCTCCCGCGCGCAGAGACCGAACACCCGCGCGTTCTCCTCGGGCGACCAGTCCGGCCGGAAGTACCGGTGGGCGGCACTGAACCGGACAACGCGGGTCAGCCGAGCGCGAGTCATTCCCCAATGTAGCGGCGGGTCAGAACACCCGCACGGCCATCGCCTTGACTGACAGCACGACCGGACTCCCGATCTGGAGACCGAGTTCGGCGAGCGCGGCGGGCGTGATCCGCACGACCAGGTCGGTGCCCGCGTCCACCACCAGCCGGATGCGGCCGCGTCCATCCTCGGCAATGGCGCTCACCCGGCCCGCGAACTGATTGCGGGCGCTGGACGCGATCGGCTTCCGGCTCACGAGGATGTCGTCGGGCGGAATCGCCACGATGGCGGGTCCGTGCCGCTCCGTCACGACGGTGAGGGCCAGCGGCCCCGCCTGCACGGTTCGACTGCCCCGGCCCGGCGGCAGATCCACCCGGAAGAGGTTCTCCGGCGTGACTCCGTCGATCCGACCCTCCACCAGGCTGAAGAGCCGAGTGGACCAGCGATAGGCGTCCTCGAGCTGGTGCGACGAGAAGCAGACCGTCGTTCCGGCCGCCCGGAGCCGATCGAGCACCCCGCCCAGCGCGTCGCGGGCAACCCGGTCGGCGGCGCTGAGCGGCTCGTCGAGCAGCAGCACGCGGGGCGCGAGCAGGAGACCGCGGGCAATCGCCACGCGTTGCGTCTCGCCGCCGCTCAGCGTGCGCGCCCGCCGGTCGGCAAGCGGGCCCGCGCCGACGGCGTCGAGCACCTCGGCAATCCGCGCGTGGGCTCCCGCGCCGGCCTCGCCGTGCAGGTGGACCGCGTCGCGCAGGTTGGCCGCCACCGTCATGTCGAACAGCAGGGGGTGCTGCTCCACGAGGGTGACGGCGCGCCGCATGGCCCGCCGTTCGGCGGGTGTCCTGACCGGGCGGCCGTCGAGTTCGAGCGTGCCTTCGTCGGACGGCTCGACGCCCGCGAGGATCCGCAGCATCGTGCTCTTGCCGGAGCCGTTGGGACCCACGAGCGCCGTGACGGTGCCAGGCGTCAGCGTGAAGTCGGGGACGTCCAGCACGACCCGGCCGCCGTAGCGGTGGCGCAGGTCACGTGCCCGGAGCATCGCCCCGTCCCTGGAGCAGGTGGAGCAGCACGTTGACCGTGAGCGCGAGCGCCAGCAGCACCAGTCCCAGCGCGATGGCCAGGGCGAAGTCGCCCTGCGACGTGGCCAGCGCCACCGCGGTGGTGAGGGTCCGAGTGTGGTGCCGGATGTTGCCGCCCACGATCATCGCCGCGCCCACCTCGGCCAGGACGCGCCCGAACGCGACGACCACGGAGGCGAACAGGGCGAACCGCGCCTCCCGCGCCACGACCCAATGGACGCGGAACGGGGATGCCCCGAGCGTGAGGGCGGTCCGGCGCACCCGGGGGTCGACGCCCTGCACGGCGGCCGCCGTCAGCGCGCCGGCGATCGGGGCGGCCAGCAGCACCTCCGCCAGGACGATGGCCCACCAGGTGTAGAGCAGGCCGGCCTCGCCGAGCGGCCCGCTGCGCGCCAGCAGCAGCCACACGAGCAGCCCGACGAGCACGGTCGGAAACGCCAGCATCGTGTTGAGCACCGTGAGCGCGGTCCGGCGGCCGCGGAATCGGGTGGTGCCCAGCAGGAAGCCGACCGGAATCCCCACGAGGCAGGCCAGCGCGGTCGCCACGAGCGCCACGCGCAGGGACAGCGCGGCGATCCCGAGAACCTCGGGGTCGCCCCGGAGGATCAGTGTGAGGGCGCGCCGCAGGCCGTCGGCGAACATGGCGTCAGAAGCGGAACGCGTACCCCAGCCCGACGAGCAGCGTCGGGTGCGTCGTCCACTCCGATTCGGAGTCCACGGTGGGGTCCAGGACCGAGTCGCCGTCGCCCGGCGCGAGGAAGTACGAGCTGGGGTACTTGAGCCTCCAGAACTGGAGGCGCCCTTCCACCCGCAGGAACACGGAGCCCGCGGCGTAGAACTTGAGTCCCAGCAGCGGCCCGCTGACGAACTTCGTCTTGAAGCTGTATCCCGAGCTGTCCTGCGGCACGCTGGCGCCGAAGGCGAGCCCCAGGTTCGCGCCCAGGTACGGGGCCAGCCGATTCCAGGTCTTGTCGCCCGTGAGGAGGATCAGGATGCCCGCCTCCCCGAACAGCACGCTCTGGTTCACGGGGCCGCTGATCGGGTCATCGGCGGCGGCGGCGGCGGTATCGACGACCATCCGCTCCAGACCGCTCCACGCCACCGACGCGAACACGTCGGTGGGGCCGGTAAGCCGCATTTCGTACCGCAGCCCCACCCCGGGGCCATCGCTGGGCCCCACGCCCAGTTTGCCGGATGAGCCGGCGATGTAGTGCCCCATCGCGGAGATGCTCGTGCGGAGCAGGATAGGGTGGTACGGCGAGCGCTCCGGATCATGCCCCACCTGGGCTGCGAGCGGGGGGCTGACGAGAATGCAGAGCGCCAGGGCGCGCACGACCTTTGACATCGTCGCGGGGTTCTCCTAGAATGGTCTAACTTACGGTGAGAAAACAATCTAGCTCCGACCCCCCCGTGCTACCAGCGTTGCGCTCCGCGCTCGTTCTGTTGGTTGTGCTGATGCTGGCGCCCGCGGCGGCGGGCGGGCAGGTGCGCGTCCGCGTCAACACCGACGAGAACATCCGCCTCGAGCCGCGCGCCGACGCCACCGTGCTCGGCCGCGTGCGCGCCGGGACCACGGTGGTTCTCGGGACCGAGCGTGACGGCTGGTATCAGGTCACGGTCTCCGGGTGGATCTGGGCGCGCTCCATCCGGGCCTCGACCAACCGGGACTTCGATCTCGTGGTCTCCACGTCCGGCGGGGAGAACCTGCGCGCCGCCCCGAACGGCGGCGTGGCGGCCCGACTCGAAGCCGGCACCTTCCTGGACGAGGTCGAGCGCAACGACGGCTGGGTGCAGGTGCGCCGGACCGCGTGGATGTGGGGACGGTCACTGGACATGCCCCGGGCGGCGTCGCCGCCGGCCCGCCAAACGCCCGCGCCGTCGCCGGCGGCCTCGCAGCCTCCCACCGCAAGCCTCGATCGCCAGAGCCTCGCGCCGGGAACGCATCTCCGGGCAGCGCCCGATGGGGATACCGTGGGCCTGGTGTCGGGGAAGACCGCGGCCCGGGTGGTGGCGCGCACGGACGGCTGGGCGAGGGTGCTGGTGGAGGCCTGGGTTCGCGAGTCGGATCTCACGCCGGCCGACGACAGCGCCCTGGTGGGCGTCACGGCGGCGGAAGTGCGGGGCG
>DAINBS010000051.1:10005-12385 GCA_036732805.1 Gemmatimonadales bacterium
TCTGCTCGCCGTGGTCGTCGTAGTTGCCCCGCACCAGCACGTACGTGGGCCGCGTGCTGCGGTGGACCGTTCAGCTCATCGCGGTCCAGACTGCCGACGAGCTGCGCCGCGACATACCGCAGGGTCAGCGCTATCTGCTCGCCCGCGGGCCGCTGCCGGAAACGGGCTTCGTCTACGTACTGGTCACACCCGAACAGTCACGCGCGCTCGACGCGCTCGATCCCCTGACGCTCCTCACGATTCTGGGACGGGTACGCACGGCCCGGTCGCAGTATCTGGGCAACCCGGTCCTGGATCTGCTGGAGTTTTCGGTGGAGCGGGAGCGCTGAGCTGGAGGACCAATGAACGAGTTGCTGCGCAAGCGGATCGAGCGTCACCTCGAGAACCTGTCGGACGAGCAGGGCTACCAGCTGCTCGACTACGTCGAGTTCCTCGAGGGGAAATACGGCACGGCCGACCGCAAACCCACGACGTTCGAGCGCTTCACCGACGGCGTCGAGAACGCGCTGCGCGCGGGCCGGCTGCCCGCCACCGCGATCCGGGAGACGATGCACGCGGTGGATTCGGCATCGCGGCTGATGCAGCGGCTGGCGGAGGCGGGACGGGGGGCCGTGGACGAGCTGGGCCGGTCGCTCAAGGAGACCGAAGCCGCGCCGCCGTCGTCGGCCGGCGATGCACCGCCGGAACCGGGCGCGCCGCCGTCCGATGAGGTGCCGCGCGAGACGCCGCCCCCTGCGAACGGGGGCTCTGGGCCGCCTGCTTGATTCCATCATTCGGTCGACGTACCTTCGGCCATGGAACCCTTGATTGGTCTCATGACGACCCGCCCGGCCCTGTGCGCCCGGCGGGTCGTCGTGCGTCGGGAGGGCCTCCCGTGAGTCGCCTGCGCCCCGGATACGCCCTGACTTTCGACGACGTGCTCCTCGTCCCGCGGCACTCCGCGGTGCATCCGCGCGACGTGCATGTCGGCAGCCTGTTCACCCGGGGGATCCCGCTCAACATCCCGCTCGTGTCCGCGGCGATGGACACGGTGACCGAGGCCGACATGGCCATGGCCATGGCGCGCGCCGGGGGTATCGGCGTGATCCACAAGAACATGACCGTCGACCGTCAGGCCGCCGAAGTGGACCGGGTCAAGCGGTCGGAAAGCGGAATGATCCTGAACCCGATCACGCTCGGCCCCGACCGTCCCATCCGCGAGGCGCACCAGCTCATGCAGCGGTTCCGCATCTCGGGCGTGCCGATCGTGGACGACCGGGGCCGGCTGGTGGGCATCATCACCAACCGCGACCTGCAGTTCGAACGGCGCATGGATCGGGCGATCCGCGAGGCGATGACCCGGGACCACCTCGTGACCGCCCCGGTGGGCACGACGCTCGACGAGGCCGAGCGGATCCTCGGCGAGCACCGCATCGAGAAGCTGCCGGTGGTGGACGACGAGGGCATCCTGCGTGGTCTCATCACGGTCAAGGACATCTTCAAGCGCCGGGACCACCCCAACGCGAACAAGGACCAGCACGGACGGCTGCGCGTCGCGGCAGCCATCGGCGTCGGTCAGGAGATGGAGGCCAGGGCCGCCGCCCTGCTCGACGCAGGAGTGGACGCCCTCGTCGTGGATTCCGCGCACGGCCATTCGGACGGCGTGCTCGATACGGTCGCGACGCTCCGGCACCGGTTCCCCGACGCCCAGCTCGTGGGCGGGAACGTCGCCACTACAGCGGGGGCCCGCGCGCTGATCGAGCGGGGCGTGGACGCGGTGAAGGTCGGCATCGGTCCGGGCTCGATCTGCACGACCCGGGTCGTCACCGGCGTCGGCGTGCCGCAGGTGACGGCCATCGTGGACGCGGTGGCGGGTGCCGCGGGCGTCCCGGTGATCGCGGACGGCGGGGTCAAGTACTCTGGTGACGCGGTGAAGGCGCTGGCGTCGGGCGCGCACAGCGTGATGATGGGCTCGATGCTGGCCGGCACCGAGGAGAGCCCGGGGGAGAGCTTCCTGCTGGAAGGGCGGCGGTTCAAGATGATCCGCGGCATGGGTTCGATGTCGGCCATGCAGGACGGCTCGGCCGACCGGTACTTCCAGGAAGGCGAGATCTCGCCGGCGAAGCTGGTTCCCGAAGGCATCGAGGGACGGGTGCCGTACAAGGGCCCCGTGGCGGACGTGCTCTACCAGATGGTCGGCGGGGTGCGGAGCGGCATGGGCTATTGCGGCGTCCGCAGCATCGGCGAGCTGCAGTCCGAGACCGAGTTCGTGCAGATCACGAGCGCGGGACTCCGCGAGTCGCACCCGCACGACGTGGTGGTGACGCGAGAGGCGCCGAATTACTCGCTTTGAGCGTTAGCCGTTGGCCGTTAGCCGTTAGCCGTACGTTCCTCAGGCATG
>DAINBS010000052.1:0-103 GCA_036732805.1 Gemmatimonadales bacterium
ATTGCAGATTGGGTGAGCATTCTGGGTCTGCTTTCTACGTTCTCGATCTGCACGCTGCATCCCGCATTCCGCACTCGCCCGGAGGTATCATGACTCGGATCCC
>DAINBS010000052.1:113-12352 GCA_036732805.1 Gemmatimonadales bacterium
GGGTATTGAAGGGATGATGAGAGTGCAGATTGCAGAATGCAGAATGGGGTGCATTCTGGTCTGCACTCTGCACTCTGCACTCGTTCGGAGGGTATCATGACTCGGATCCCGAAGGCGGACGACCCTGTGGTCCAGGGCAAGGAAGAGATCGTGCAGGGCATCGTGGCGTCGCTGGACCGGACCTTCGCCGCGAGCGGTCGCCCTCGCGCGCTGACGCGGCTCGCGGAGATGTTCCGCGGCCTCGACGAGGGCACCCTGCGGGCCATCGCCTATCAGCAGGGGCTGTTCGAGGAAGACCTCGAGCCGACGGAAGAAGATCGGGGACGGGACGCGTCCTGAATCTTCATCCCCCCTTCACCGGAACTTGACCCGGGGCCAGGTACTCTCGCCCCTGGAAGGCGGAGTCGCGGGTTCTCCGGCGCTCGGGTTCAGGGAGGGACCATGCAGGTGGCGGAACTCATGGTGTCCGACGTGAAGGCCATCGCGCCCGACATGACCGTGGTCGACGCCGTCGCGCTGATGACCGAGTACCACATTTCGGCGCTGCCGGTGGTGAATGCGCACAGCCGCCTGCTCGGCGTGCTCTCGACGACGGACGTCCTTCAGGCGGCGGCGGAGGCAACCGACGGGCAGGCGCGCGACCAGCTGTTCGAGTCCGTCGTGCGCGACCTGATGACGCCGCGTCCGGCGACGGTGGCGCCGGAAGCCGACGTGAAGGAAGCGGCCCAGCAGATGCTCTACCTCGAGGTCCACCGCCTGTTCGTGGAAGAGGACGGCAAGCTGGTGGGCGTCATCTCGCAGAGCGACATCGTGCGGGGAGTGGCGACGGCGAAGATCTAGCGCTCCCGGATCCTCCAGGGCGTCAGGGTGCGTTCACCGGCCGTCGGGCCGGCGAACGCACCCGTTGTGTCGTGCGATCAGGCGCCGAGCGGGACTTCCTCTCCATCCCGGGCCGGCCGCACCGTCCAGCCGAGCCTGGTGGTGATGATCTCCTGCAGCGCTTGAGCCGCCGCGGGTTCCGCGTGCACCAGATAGGTCCGGTGCGGCGGGCGGTGGAATCCGTCGAGCCAGCGCAGGATCTCGCCCTGGTCCGCGTGGGCGGACAGGCCGTCCAGCGATTCCACCGTGGCCCGCACGTCCACCTCGTGTCCGAACATGCGGATCTCGCGCTTGCCCTCCTGAAGCTGACGCCCGCGGGTGCCCTGCGCCTGGAACCCCACCAGCAGCACCGTGGTCCTGGGATCGGGGAGGCGCAGGTTCAGGTGATGGAGCACCCGTCCGCCCGTGGCCATGCCCGACGCCGAGATGATGATCACCGGGCCCACGAGGTCGTTGAGCTTCACCGAGTCCTGGCGGGAGAGGGCCACGTGATACTGCCGTGTCCCGAACGGCGTCCCGCCGTTCTCCACGGCCTCCAGCATCGCCGCATCGTGATCTTCGGAATGCCGGCGATATACGTCCGTGGCCCCGATGGCCATGGGGCTGTCCACGTAGACGGGGAGCGAGGGAATGGCGTTCGCCTCCTCGAGCTCCCGGAGGTGCCAGAGGATCTCCTGCGTGCGGCCGACCGCGAACGCCGGGATGATGAGCGCCCCGCCGCGCTTCGCGGCGGCCCGCACCACCCGCGCGAGTCCGTCCACCGGATCCGGCGGGTGCGTGCGGTTCCCGTACGTCGCTTCGACCAGCAGGACGTCCGCCTCGGCGACCAGCGCGGGGTCGGGCAGCACCGGGCGGTCCCAGCGTCCGAGGTCGCCGGAGAACACCAGACGGCGCGCCGGCTTGCCGACGTCCACCTCGACGACAGCCGAGCCCAGGATGTGGCCCGCGGGCTGGAAGGTGGCGCGCAAGTCGTCGGTGACGTCAACGGCCTGGCCGTACGGCCGCGGCTGCACGAGGGCGAGGGCGGCCTTCGCGTCCTCGAGAGTGCAGAGCGGCAGTGCCGGAGCGTGGCGCGAGAATCCGCGGAAGTTGGCGTACTCCGCCTGCTCTTCCTGCAGGTGGGCCGAGTCGGGCAGGAGCAGCGCGAGCAGGTCGGCGGTGCCGGGCGTGCAGTAGATGGGGCCCCGGAACCCGTTTCGCACGAGCACAGGGAGGTAGCCGCTGTGGTCGATGTGCGCGTGGCTCAACACCACGGCCTCGAATTCCCCGGGCGGGATCGGCGGCGGGTCCCAGTTGCGTTGCCGAAGGGCCTTGAGTCCCTGAAACAGCCCGCAGTCGAGCAGGACCTGGTTCCTGCCCGTGTTCACGAGGTGCTTCGAGCCGGTCACGGTGCCGGCAGCGCCGAGGAATCGCACGGTGGGAGTAGGCATGCGGGGGATATAACGCCCAGGCCCGTGTGCGGGGAGGTACCAGCGGGATGAAGCGGGATGCAACGGCGGGATGGAACGGCGGGATGGAACGGCGGGAGGAACGGGATGGGTCATCCCGCCCCATCCCGCTCATCCCGCCTCTGCCGCCATCACTGCCGGCTCGCGATCCCTCCGCCATTCACATAGGCCACGAGCGCCGCGATCTCGGATTCGCCAAGGTCGAGGTCGGGCATGACCGCCCACTCGCTGAAGCGAACCCGGTTGCGCGCCGGATCGGCGAGCTTGGTGGCGAGCCAGTCGGCCGCGAACCCGCGGCCGGTGAGGTCCGGTCCCACGCTTGTCTGGTGCCGTTCCTGCACGACCGCGTCGTCCCGCTTTTCGTGGCAGGTCACGCATCCCTTGGCCACGAACAGAACGCGTCCGCGGTCGGCCGCGGAGACGACTGGTGCGCGCGCGCTCTCGCCCCGGGCAACGGCCTGCACGGGGAGGAGCGTGATCCGCGCCTCGTGCCATTCGGCATCGATCGTGATCATGAACTCGCCCGGCTCGTCGGGCGTCACGGTGGCCACGTAGGACCCGCGCTCGTGTCCCGCCACGGCGGTGAAGCGCTGGCGGCCCCGCAGGAGACCGGCATCGCGCCGTTTGAGGGTGACGGTGGGCTCGAGCCCCGTCATGGGTGTCTCGCCGTGCTGGAGCACGGTGAACGCGAGTGTCGTGGGCTGACCCACCACGAGCAGGTCGGGCACGTCCTTCACGCTGATGACGGCCCACCCGCCGACCGCGGGCGCGGCGGCAACCAGCACGATGCCGGCCGCCAGAACTCCGGTGATGCGTCGCATGACTTCCTCCCTCGTGGTCATCGAATGACCAGGTTCCAGAGCCTGCGGGCGATGCGATGCGGCCACGGCTGGGCCTCTTCGGACCACATCGGGCTGAGGTCCGCCCGCCAGCGCTCCAGCATTCGACGGTCGAGCGCCAGGATTCCTTCCCTCGTGGCCCCGGGCGGCGGGGGGGACAGGGCCGCGAGCTGCTCGAAGACGCGCGCCCGGCCGTCCGGGGTCACGCGCTGGAGGAGGTGCCAGAGCGTGACGGCGCTCCGGCGGCGAAGCGTGATGTCATGCGACGGGGTGTACTGGGCGGCGAGCACGAGATCGAGGTCGGCGGGGTCGCCGCTGCCCGCGTCGAATCGCTGGAGGGCGGCGCGGGCGTCGGGCGCCAGCTCTTCCGGATAGGGCGTGCCCGGGTGCCCCCCAGGCTCGACGTGGGCCCCGTGCCCCGCCGGCACGAGCGAGACGACGTCGCCCTCGCCCAGCTCCACCCATCCCGCGGTCACGTGGATCGTCGTGGCACCCGTGCTGTCCACCTCCAGGGTGTAGGCGCAGCCGAGGTCCGTGGCGAGCACCGCGGGCGTGCGCACGAAGAACAGGCGGGGCGGCGCCTCGATCACGGCGTCGAGCGATCCGCGCTCGACGGTGAGCCGGTGGGCGGTCAGGCCCCCGCGGTCGAGACGCACCCGGCTGCCCGGGCCGATGTCGGCGGTCCCGAGCTTCCCCACCGTCAGGCGCGCCCGCGACACACTGTCGGTAACGAGCCATTCACCCATGGCGAGTGCCCCTTCCGCGGCCAGTGCATCGCCGGCCACGGCCGGCATGCCGGCCAGCGGCTCCACTGCCCAGCGGGACGGGGCGGCAAACGATGAGAGGATGCCGGCGGCCGCGCCGCCCACGATCGCGAATAGGATGGCCGCCGCCGCGATGAGTGGCGACCGGAGCGGCCGCCGCAGGACCGTCAGCGTCCCGCGCCTGTCGGGGGCGCGCAGCTCGGCCTGAATGTCGTTCCACAGCGAGGCCGGTGCCGGCGCCACGGGCAGACGCCGGAGCAGCGGCTCGAGGTCGTGCGGATCATGCGTCGGCGACATCACCGGTCTCCTCTGCCAGTCGCCGCGCGGGCCGGAGGTGGGCCAGCTCGCGGGCGAGAATCGCGTGCGCCCGGTGCAGGCGGGATGCCACCGTGCCGGGCGTGCAGTCGAGTGCGCGGGCGATCTCTTCGTACGACAGGTCGTCGAAGTAGCGGAGCAGCACCGCGAGGCGCAGGCGGGGCGACAGCCGGCCCACCGCCGCCGTGATCTCGGCGTCGCCCTCATCCAGCCCGGATGCGGTCACCGATCCGTGCAGACGCAGCGGCATGTCCCCGAAGAAGAGCAGGCGCCGCCGGCGCCGCAGCTCGTCGATGCAGGCATTCGCCGTGATGCGGTACAACCAGGTGCCGAGCCCGGCCTCTGCGCGGAACGTGGGTGCGGCCCGGAACACCTTCACGAACACCTCCTGGGTGACGTCCTTGGCGGCGGCGTCGTCACCCCGCAGGTAGTGCAGGGCAATCGAGTGCACGCGCTCCGCGTACCGCTCGAATACGCGCCGCTGTGCCGTGGGGTCGCCCCGGCGGCAGCCTTCGAGGATGTCGGCGTCGCGTTCCGGCTCCGCCACGGGGCGCGCTCCCATGTGGAGAGTTGGACGTGGAGCGGCGGGGGTTTCTTCCCTACCGATGACGGAGCGGGATGAGAAAGCGGGATGAAACGGCGGGATGGAGCGGGATGAGGGAGGTATCCCGCTCCATCCCGCCCGATCCCGCCTATCCCGCCATCCCGCTCCTTGCTAGGTCCGCGGCTTCCGCATCCCCAGCACCTCGACCAGGAACGCCCACTTGTCAGCCTGTTCCTCGATGATCTTGCTCGTGGGCTTGCCCGCCCCGTGGCCCGCCTTGGTCTCGATCCGGATCAGCACGGGCGCGGGCCCCGCGTGCGCCGCCTGCAGGCGCGCCGCGAACTTGAACGAATGGCCCGGCACCACGCGGTCGTCGTGGTCGGCCGTCGTCACGAGCGTCGCCGGGTAGCTCGTCCCGTTCTTGATGTTGTGGTAGGGCGAGTACTTGTACAGGTACGGGAATTGATGGACGCTGTCGGCCGACCCATACTCGGTCACCCATGCCCACCCGATCGTGAACTTGTGGAACCGCAGCATGTCCATGACGCCCACGGCCGGCAGGGCGGCGCCGAACAGGTCGGGCCGCTGGGTCATGACGGCGCCCACCAGCAGGCCGCCGTTGCTCCCGCCCCCGATCGCGAGCTTGGGCGTCGAGGTGTACTGCTCCGCGATCAGGTATTCGGCCGCGGCGATGAAGTCGTCGAACACGTTCTGCTTCTTCTCGTGCATCCCCGCCTCGTGCCACTCCTCGCCGTACTCGGCGCCGCCGCGCAGGTTCGGGACCGCATAGACGCCGCCCATCTCGAGCCAGGGCAGGACCGCGGGCGAGAAGCCCGGGGTTATGCTGATGTTGAAGCCGCCGTAGGCGTACAGGTACGTGGGGTTCGAGCCGTCCATCGGGATCCCCTTCTTGTGCGTGATGAACATGGGGATCCGCGTCCCGTCCTTGCTCGTATAGAAGACCTGCTTCGTCTCGTACGCGCCGATGTCGAAATCGAGCGTCGGCGCCTGGAACACCTCGGTGGTGCCCGACCTCATGTCCCGCCGGTAGATGGTGGTCGGGTAGAGGTACGATGTGAAGGCGAAAAACATCTCCGGGTCGTCGGGCTTGCCGGAGACGCCGCCGACCGAGCCGAGGGTGGGCAGCGGAATCTCCCCGCGGGGGGTCCCGTCCTTGGCGAACAGGCGCAGGGCCGAGTGGGCGTCCTGGAGATACTCGGCGACGAACGTCTGATTCACGAAGCTCACGCCCGTCAGCACGTCCTTGCCCTGCGGGATGACCGTGCGCCAGTTGGCCCGCTCGGGCCGCCGCGTGTCGATGGCGATCAGCTGGCCGCGGGGCGCGTCGAGATCGGTCCACAGGTACACCACCGGTCCGTCGTTGCCGACGGGATTGTAGCCCGCGTCGAAGTCGTCGAGCAGCCGCACGACGGGCGCGCCCAGGTTGGGCGCCATCGGATCGCCGAGGTCCATGTAGTAGATGCGATTGCGGCGGTCGGTGCCCAGCGAGATGTACAGCACCGCGTAGCGCCCGTCCTCCGATACGCCGGCGCCGACCCCGCGGTCGGGGTATTCGGGCTGCTCGAAGATCAGCCGGTCCCGCGCCTGGTCGGTGCCGACCACGTGATAGTAGAGCTTCTGGTTCTTGTTCACGCTCTGGAGCGCGTTGCCGGCGGGCTCGTCGTAGCGGCTGTAGAAGAAGCCCTTGCCATCCTTGGTCCAGGTGGCGCCCGAGAACTTCACCCACTGCAGGTGATCCGGCAGGTCCGTTCCCGCAGCGATGTCGCGCACGTGGAACTCCTGCCAGTCGGACCCGGAGGCCGAGGTGCCATACGCGAGGTACTTGCCGTCCGGCGAGACCGCGGTGACCGACAGGGCCACGGTCCCGTCTTCGGAGAGCGTGTTCGGGTCGAGCAGCACGGTCGGCGGGTCGGTGAGCGAGCGCTGGGTGTACAGCACGCTCTGGTTCTGGAGTCCGTCGTTCTTGGAGAAGAAGTAGCGTCCGCCTTCCTTGTACGGCACGCCGAATTTGGGATAGTCCCAGACCTTCGTGAGGCGCGCCTCGATGGCCTTGCGCTCGGGGATGTTCTCGAGGAAGGCGAACGAAACGCAGTTCTCGGCCTCGACCCACGCCTTGGTGTCGGCCGCGTCCACGTCCTCGAGCCAGCGGTACGGATCGGCCACCTTCGTGCCGTGATAGTCGTCGATCACGTCCACGGTCTTTGTGGCGGGTGGGGGGCAGGTCTGGGCGTCGAGCCGCGGCGCGGTCATGAGCAGAAGGGCGAGCGGAGTGAGCGTGGTGAGCGTGCGGGTATCCATGAGGGCCCTGTGCGTTGAAGCCGGCAGAAGGTTGGCGCGGCCCGATAGCGGGGTCAAGGCCGCCGCGAGACGCGAACCCGGATTGCATCCCGGGGTAAACCAGCTATCCTCAGGGTTCCCCAGCCACCCCAGATGAGAGGTCAACCATGCGCCGCGCTTACGGTTCCGCGCTCGTCGCCGCCGTCGCCATCCTCGTTCCCCTCGGGCTCGCGGCCCAGCAGGGCGAGGCCACCCGCACCGTGACCGACGGGGGGATTGCCGTTCCCGGCTGGAACGGGAAGGCCGACGGCGACGGACAGGTCAAGGACGCAAAGTTCGCCAAGGACGGCGACGCCCTGCACATCATCACGGGTCCCGCCATGGTCTACTGGAATCCCGCCAACACGGCGAGCGGCAACTACACGGTCAAGGCGACGTTCACCGAACCGCAGTACATGAACCTGAACGACCACCCGCATCCGTACGGCATCGTGATCGGCGGGAACGACCTCGGCACGCAGCGGCAGAGCTATCTGTATTGCGCCGCGTACGGGAGCGGCCGCTTCATCGTCCGCGGCTTCGGTCCGGAGCCGTTCCAGGTGAACGGCCAGCGTCCGGAAGCGAACGCCGCCATCCATACGGCGGCCGCAGGGGGTCAGTCGGTGACCCAGGAGATCGCCGTTTCGGTGACGGGCGACAAGGTGGAGTGCGCCATCAACGGCACGGTGGTGGGCAGCTACGACAAGGCCGCCGTCGTGGGCGCGGGCAAGCTCAAGTCCACCGACGGCATCTATGGCGTCCGGTTCGGCCACAACACGGAGGTCCTGCTCAAGGACCTGACCGTGACGAAGTAACGACGGCCGCGCGGCCGGTGGGCGGCTCCGCGCCGCTCACCGTGCCTCGCCGTCGAACGCGAAGACCCGCCCGTCGACCGCTGCGAAAACCACACGTCCCGCGGTCATTGCAGGTGAGCCCGTGAATCCGCTGAAGACGGCATCTGCCGGCGGAGCGACGGAGAAGCGCCAGACGATTCGACCGGTTGCGCGGTCGAGCGCCAGGGCTCCCGGGGCATAGGCGGCGTTGGCCTGACCCCGCACTCCCACGAACACCACCCGGTCCGTGACGGCCGGGGTGCCCCACGACGCGCCGAGCACGTCGCTGTCCCACAGTCCACGGCCGGTGGCGACCTCGACCGCCATGATCTTCGCGGCGTCGGATGACCCGACGTAGGCAATGCCGTCGCGCACGGCCGGAGTGGACTCGATCCATGAGAACCACACGTACCGGTCCCAGCGCACCGCGCCGGAGGCGGCGTCGAGTCCGAACAGATCGTAGCTCCGACTGCCGGCCACGATCACGTCACCGGCGGGCACGGGGGTGGACGTGACGGGCGCCCCGGTGTCGTGGACCCACAGCTGCGCTCCGGTAGCCGCGTCGAGCGCGTAGATCTTGCCGTCGTAGCTTCCCGCGAAGACCCGGCCATGCGACGCCGCCGGCGTGGCGAGCACACTGCCGCCGGCGGCGAACGTCCACCGTCGTGTGCCGTCGTCCGGATCGAGCGCCAGTACATGCCCATCGTGCGTGCCGACGAACAGCCTGCCATCCGCGGCGGCGACTCCAGAGCCACGCATGTCCCATCGCGTGCCCGTTCCCGGCGGCGGCACGCGGGTGATGGGGTCCTCGGTGGTGCGCGCCCGCCAGCGCTCCGCTCCGCTGGCCGCGTCCAACCGGTACAGCATGCCGTCGTCGGCATGGATGTAGAGCGCCTCACCGTACACCGTGGGCTTGGCGCGGATCGCGCCCCCCGCCCGGAAGGCCCAGCGCTCGGCCCCGGTGCGGGCGTCGAGCGCGTGCAGGCGGCCGTCGTCGGCTCCGACATACACCAGGCTCCCTGCGGCCTCCAAGTCGCCCCAGATGGGAGACCCGGCGTCGAAGGTCCAGACCGGCTGTCCCGGCGGCAGCGCTTCGGGCCGCGTGGGGAAGGCCGGCAGGGCGCCGCGGCGGAGGGTGACGGGCATGGAATGCACGGGCACGATGGCCCCGGGCATCACGCCGGTGAGCGTGCCGGCCACCGAATCCCAGGTGAACGAGAACGGCCCGGCCTGGATCGTTCGCCCCTCGCGAGTCACGCGACCGATGGGGATGTCCCGCACGTGAATGACCGGCAGGAACAGCTGCACACCCATGCTACTGTCGCTCGTCGGAGTGAATGTGAGGGCGACCGGAGAATGCTCTCCCAGGTGGGTCGCATTTCCTACCCAGGTTCCGGCGAGCGCAGCGACACCGGTCGTGTCCTGGGCGTTGGCGGGCAGGGCGGCGAGGGTCAGCGCGACGAGAGCGGTGGCGGCGCCTGGGGAGCTGAAGGCTGGCATGCGGGCGTCGTACTCTGCGGCGACGCCGGAGTTCCCGCCCTGGCGGTTGTGAAGCCCGCTGAAGCGGGTCCTCGGGCGGTTGTGAATCCCGCTGAAGCGGGTCCTCGGCTAGGTCTGCCCGTGAACGGGCGTGGGTTCATGTCGCCTTGGCGACAGATAGTGGCCGAGGGCCTGCTTCAGCAGGATCCAACTGAGCGACGTGAGGACGTTAGGACGTGAGAACGTGAGGACGTGGGCGGGGAGACCGGCGGTTGTGAAGCCCGCTGAAGCGGGTCCTCGGCCAGGTCTGCCCGTGAACGGGCGTGGGTTCACGTCGCCTTGGCGACAGACAGTGGCCGAGGGCCTGCTTCAGCAGGATCCAACTGAGCTCGGCGCAGATCACATTCCCCGCTCATGCCACAATCGGAGCACTTCGGTCTCCCGCTCGGGCGTGATGCCCGCGCGCAGCTCCCGCTGACGTTCTTCCGGCTGCGCATGGTAGTAGTCGAGCGTGTCGCGCGCCGTCACCGCGAGCGGCCGGAACGTGAGTCCCAGCGCCACCTCGCGGGAAATGTCGAACCGTCCGAACCCCTCCCGGCCGTCCCGGGCCGGCATCCACACCGGCATTTCACGGTACGGCTGCACGTCGTGCTCCAGCAGGAAGTCGGTATCCACCCACGTGAAGCGGGCGTCGGCGGTCGTGACCGCCTTGATGCCGTGGAGAAACTCGGCAAAGGACCACGGGGTCTGCGGGCCGAGCGCGTTGTACAGGCCGGTCACCCGCTGCTCGACAAGCCGGATCATCCACTCCGACAGATCGCGCGCGTCGATGACCTGGACGAAATCGCTCCCGTCACCCGGGGCGAGAATCTCGCCGCCCCGCTCGATGCGGACGGGCCAATACGTGAAGCGGTCGGTGAGGTCGCCGGGGCCGACGATGAGCGAGGGACGGACGATCAGGGTGCGGTCCGGAAGCAGTTCCCGGACCTTCGCTTCCGACAGCGCCTTGGCCAGGCCGTACGGCAGCCGCGCGCCGGGCTCGACCTTCGTGTTCTCGTGGGAAAACAGCTCGGCGTCCACGGTCATCGGCACGCGGCTCGTGTCGTAGTAGACCGAGCGGGTGGACACGAACAGGTACAGGCCGACGGCATCCCGCAGCACCCGCGCCGATCGCTCGACGCGAACGGGATCGGAGGCCGAGTTGTCGATCACGACGTCCCAGCGGCGTCCCTCGAGCGCCGACAGGTCGCCGTCGCGGTCACCCACCAGCTTCTCGACCTCGGGAAACAGCTGCGGGTTCGTGCGGCCGCGGTTGAAGAGCGTCACGGTATGGCCGCGATCGAGCGCGTACCGCACCTGGTATGGACCGATGAAGCCCGTGCCGCCCAGGATCAGAATGCGAAGGCCGGCGGGTGCGCGGCGTGATGGGACCGCGAGGAGGGGTTGGCGGTGCGCGCCGAGTGCGAGCGCGCCCCCCGCAACGGCGGCGGCGCCGAGAAACGTCCGACGATCGGTGGTCATGGCGGGCCATCCTGGTGATGTCGTTGGGGCGACGCATGGGTCGCGCCGTCCTGCCTTCCTGCCCTCCTACTTGTACGTCTTTCTGAGATGCCGCACCGATCCCTCGATCAACTCCTCGAGCACACCGAGGTCCACGTCTTCGAGCTGGCGGAGGTACAGGCACCCGGACCCGGTCTTGTACCTGCCGAGCTTGCGCATCAGACCGGGAAAGGGGGCGAAGCCGGCCATGATGTAGATCGTGAGCGCCTGCTTGCGCGGTGAGAAACCCGAGAGGAACCAGTCGCCCTCCCGGCCGCTCGCGTACCGGTAGTGGTAGCGACCGAAGCCCACGATGCTCGGGCCCCACATGGTGGGCTGAGCCCGGGTGACGCGCTTCATGAGCTTCACGAGTGCCTGGCATTCCGCGCGACGCTGGTCGTCGGGAATGGCCTTCAGGAACGCGGTGACGCTCGCCTTCGTCGGTGCGGTCTTCAGCTGTGCCATGGCGGTGGCCTCCGGAGTCGTCGGCTGGGGATGGCTGAGGGCGGCTCGTCACACTGGTTATTCAGTCACCGGCCGGACGGCGCCGATTTCGAGCAGGGCGTCGAGCATGTTGGCCGCGCCGCCGTGCTCCACGATGCGGCCATCCACCACGCGGTCCACGTTGACACCGGTCATCGCCACCGCGCGGCCCGTTGGTCTGATGCCGATCCACTCGCCGCGGTGGACGCCGCGCGCGGTCACCTGGGTCACCACCCATTCCCCCTCGGCGATCTGACGATCGATGGTCAGGGTGAGTCCCTCCCACACGGCCCGCACACCGGTGACGTGCGCCGCCATGCCCTCGACGCCGCTCACGACACGCACCTTGCCGTCGGTCTCCACGCAGTCGGCCGAGACGAAGTCCGCCATGCGGTCGACGGCGCCGGTGTTGATGATGTGCTCGATGAAACGGCGTACCAGCTGCTTGTTGGCCTCGGTCGTCATGAGGCGCCTCCGGCATTCGGCCGGCGAGTCTGCGTCAACTGCGGGCTCGTCGCGGGGAACGCGGGACCAGCTCGGTGGTCGTGTCCCGGCACTTCGGAAGACTCAAGTCGCGGACGTACTTCACCGAGCCCGGGGTGTGGTACTTCTCGGCATAGGCGGCGCTCACCGCGTCCTTCAGGCGCTCGCTCCGGGTCCACGTGGCACGAATGGGGAACTCTCGATCGCCGATGCGGATCACGCCCCGCGGCTCCTCGCGCAACGTGCGATACCAGCCGCCGGAGGAGATGCTCCAGGACCGCACGAAGACACGATCT
>DAINBS010000053.1:0-12136 GCA_036732805.1 Gemmatimonadales bacterium
CACGTCGGTCGTCTGCACGGTGCCGAGCACGACCAGCCGCTCGCCGAGGCGGGTGCGATCCGTAACACGCCCCAGGGGATCCACGAAGCCGCTGATCCCGGTGTTCGCGGGCCGGGCAATTCCGACGCGGTTCTCGATCGCGCGCATCACGAGGTGCGCGAGGTGCTGCCGGGGTGCCGCCGTCTCCCCGAACCACGCGTCGTTCGTGATGTTCGCGATGTACTCGGCGCCCTGCGCGCGGTACTTGCGGGAGAGGTCCTCGAAGGCCGATTCGTAGCAGATGATGACCCCGAACCGGCCGGGCCCCACGTCGTAGACGCTTCCCGGTCCTCCGTTTTCGAAGCCGCCGAAGAACGGCAGGTTGATCCAGTCGGGGTCGATGAACGGGACGCGTTCCGTGATGGGGACGAGGTACTGCTTGTGATAGACGGGATACGGCTCGCGCGAACCGGTCGAGTCGTACACGAACGCGGCGTTCCAGTTCTCGTAGTCGTTGCGGCCCGTGCCGAAGCGTCGCACGTCCAGGCCGCCCACGAGAAACGGCGTACCGGACGCGCGGGCCAGGTCGCCAATCCGGCGCTCCCAGGCCGGTTTCGGGAAGTACACCGTCACGGCGGCTTCCGGCCACATGACGATGGCCGGCGACCGGGCCAGCGCTTCGCGCGAGAGCGTGAGGAGGTCGTCGAAGATCGCCGGCTCGCCGCCTTCCGCCCACTTCTCGTCAAAGCCCACATTAGGCTGGATCAGGGCGACCTCCCCCACGGGCCGCACGACGATCGTCCGCTCGCGCCACGTCCCGTACCCGAGCGCCGCCAGCACGGCAAGGGCGACTGCTCCCAGCCGCCACGCGGCGCGGGGCTGCTTCCGCTCCAGCCACACGTTGGCGAGCACCACGTTGGCCGTCACGAGCAGCAACGTGACGCCGCGCGCGCCGATCACGTCGGCGATCTGCACCAGCGTGGGGTAGCCGGTGAGCGACGTGCCGAGCCCCAGCCACGGGAACGCGATGTCGCCCTGGTGCCCGACCCACCATTCGAGCGCCACCCAGAGGACCGGAAACACGACCACGACCGGCAGGCCGGTGCGCCGCACGACCGACCCCGTCACGCCGAACAGCACCGCCGTATACGTCGCCAGGACCAGGATGGTCGCCGCATAGCCCAGGGCCGCCATCGGCGTGAAGTGCCACAGCGCGATGACGATCCAGTACAGGATGGCGCCCTGGGTGAGCAGGCCGTACCAGAATCCCTGCACGACCCGCCGACGGAGGGGGCGCGGGTCCCGCTTTGCGGCGTCGAGCAGCCAGATCGCGGGTACCACGCACACGAACGACGGGACCAGGAGGTGGAACGGGGGATACGCCAGCACGGTGAGCACGGTGCCGGCCAGCAGGAGCCACCAGTCCCCGCGGGGAAGGGCGACTCCGCGCAGCTGGTTCACACGGCGACCGCCCGGCCCTCCCGGGCGGAGCGGTAGATCGCGTCCATAGTTCGGTGGAGGAGCAGCTGATCGTCGAGACCGGGCGCCGGCACCTCGTCGCGCGCGACCGCGAGGAACGTGGCCCATTCGGCCCGATAGGAGGCCGCGAGCGGGTTCTCACGCGCCGCCGTGCCGGACGGGGTGACCTCGACAGGGGCGCCGTGCAGCTCCTTGAAGATGGCGAGCGGCACCGCGCGCGCCGAGCCGCGCTCGCCGAGCACCTCGAACCAGACGCGCTCCTGCTTGCCGATGTAGCGCCAGCCCACGTCCACGAAGATCGAGTACCCGCCCTCGCACCGGACGAGCGCGCATCCGCCGTCCTCGACCGACGCCCCATCGGCCGTGTGCAGGGCGGCCGTCACGTCCTGGGGCTGGACGCCTTCGGCCAGCCAGAGCCCCAGATCGAGCAGCGGCAGGCCAAGGTCGAGCATCGCGCCGCCACCCGACTCCGCTCCGCGCAGCCGCCAGCCCAGCTCCACCCGTGAGGGGCGGAACTGGTACCAGCCGGCGCGCGCCCCCCGCAGCGGCCCCAGCTCGTGCCCGTGGATGAACGCGCGCACCGCCTGCACATCCGACCGGTAGCGGTGGTTCATGCCGACCACGACGGGCCGGCCGGCCCGGCGCTGCGCCGCCATGACCCGGGTGATCCCCTCCGCCGTGAGCCCCAGCGGCCGCTCGCACAGCACCGCGGCGCCCGCGGACAGGGCGGTCGCCACGTGGATCTCGTGCAGGTGGTTCGGCGTCGCGATCACGACCCCCTGGGGGTGGGTGTCGTACAGCAGGTCTTCGATGTCCTCGAACACGCTCCGCACGCGGAACCGGCTGGCGAGGGCCTGGGCCTTGCCCCCGTCCGCGTCGCAGATGCCCACGATTTCCACGTCGTCCCGCGCCGCGAGCGCCGGCAGGTGGGCAATCTGGGTCACCGCCCCCACGCCGATCACCCCGATCCGCGTCTTGGTGCCCGCCGTCATGGTCCGCCCCGCCCCGGAAACCGGACCATCAGGCCGACCCGGGCCGACCAGGCCGTGAGCCCGCTCGCGAGCACGCCGCGGACCTCGCCGGTGAGCCGAAGGCGCGGCGCGACCTGGACCTCGACGCCCGCCGACGCGTTCAGGGCCGCGACGATCGCCTCGAGGGCATCCTCGACGAAGGTGCCCTCGATGGCCGCGCCGCCCGCGTTCCGCAGATGGACGCCAAGCCCCAGGCCCGCGTACGGGATCACCCGGCCCGTCGCGAACAGATACTGGAGGTCGAGATCGAGCGCGAGGTTGGTGAGCGGGATGCTGTCGATGTCCACCCGGGCATCGCCGGTGGGATCGTCGATGGCCGCGTTCAGGCGTTCCTCCAGCTCCGCGATCTCATCCGCAGCGTAGCGCGAGGTGAAGAGACTGGCGCTGAGCAGGGGGCGCACGCGGGGCGCAATCAGGCCCGCGTCGATCCGGATGCTCCCAGAAACGGCTCCCTCGAGCCGGTCGCTCCAGGTGCCACCGAGGTCCACGCCGAATCCGGCGAACCGGAGGCCTTCGTAGGTGAATTCGTCGAGAAAGCCCTGTGCCCGGGCTGGCGGGGCCGCGCCAAGGAGCGCGAGCAGGATCAGCGAGCTAGTACCAGCGTGCAAGGGTCGTCCCCGGGAAATACGCCGCCAGGATCTCCTCAGAGCGCTGCCCGCCGCGCGCGCGGCCGACCGCTCCCCACTGACACATCCCCACCCCGTGGCCCCAACCGCCGCCGTTCGCCGTGAGGCGGGCAAGCCGGTCGCCGTCCTGGGTGGGCACGAACTCCACCGCTGATCCGCCCAGCGGCCGGCCGTCGGGGGTCTCGAACACCGTCCGTACCGCATGGGCCGGCACCGGGATCTCCCCACCCGCCACCCGCACGCGGACCTCCGTGGGCCGCCCCGAGGGACCGCGCCGGCGAACGTAGACGTCGCGCAGGTCGGTCACCGCGCCGCTGTCCACGCCGAGGACGGCGGCCATCGTCCGGCTCAATATATCCCGCAATGCACCGCCCTCCCACTCGACGCTCCAGCGATAGCGCGGCGAAACGTCGCACCATGCCGACCCGTCGCGCCGGGTATCGTGGACCACGCGCAGATACGGCACCGGCCGGACCGAGACGAAGGCCTCCTCCGGACTCGCCGTCCGCCCGCCGCAGGTGGAATGGAAGAAGGGACTGATCAGGTCGCCCCGCCACGTGAGCACCATCCCCGCTGTCGCCTGGACCGCTGCGACCCCCAGGTCCGTTTCGGCCTCGAGGCCGCCGTACACCTGGTCGGCGACCCCCGCCTGGAGGTCGTAGCCCTCCGCAACGAACCGTTCCCGGTTGCGGAGCGCGTACGTGCGCGAGACGATGGCCTGCGCCTCGACGGCCGCCCGTTCCGCGGCGGCCCGGCGTCCAAGCTCGGCGTTCACCACGCCCGCCACGTAGGCCTCGATGCCCACTCGGTTCACGACCGTGACGCGGCCGCGTCGCACGAACGCCTCGACCGTGCCGCGGTAGGGGCGGCCGCGCACCAGCACCCGCTGGTTGGGGGACAGGCTCGCGAACGCGAGCCGCTCGAACCGCCCCTCGCCGCTCCCGGTAGCCGTGAACGCCGCGCCGTCACTGCGCAGCACGACCGTCCGTCCGGCGGGAATGCGGAACATCGGGGCGCCGTCCAGCGCCGCGACGACGTCGCCCTGCCCGCCGATCTCGATCTCGCCGGTCTCGACGGCCAGGGCCACCCGGACGAGCGGCTCCTCACCCGGCGGGCGGGGCGCCGGCGGGCGGGCGCAGCCGGCGGCCGCGACGAGCGCGAGGCTAGCACCGATCCAACGTGCTCCGCCTGCTGCCTGTCGAAGGGCGCGCACGAGCCGTGGCACGTTGGACCGGCGCTAGCCGCGCGGCGCCAGCGCGACGGCCCGAAAGTCGTAATCCTCGTTCCCCTCGATCCGCACCGGGACGAAATCGCCCGGCCGCGCCCAGCCGCCGCGCTCCACCCACGTAACCCCGTCCACGTCGTCCGCCTGCCAAGGCACGCGGCCCGCGTGGGTGGCACCGGTTTCGTCGGCCTCCATGACCTCGTCGATCAGCACCACGGTCTCGCGCCCCACGAACCGGCCAAGACGGTCCTCGGTGACCGTCCGCTGCCGCTCGATCAGCTCGTCCTGGCGGGCGCGCTTGACGTCGTCGGGGACGTCGTCCGCGAAGGCGGCGGCGCGGGTCCCTTCCTGCGCCGAGTACGTGAACACCCCAAGCCGCTCGAACTGCACTTCCTCGGCGAACGCGCACAGCTCCTGGAAGTCGGCGTCGGTCTCGCCGGGGAAGCCCACGATGGCCGTCGTGCGGATCGCCAGGTCCGGCATCCGCTCCCGCAGCGCGCGCACCGTGGCGCGGATCGTCTCCTGGCGCTCGGGCCGGCGCATGCGCTCGAGCATCCGGTCGTTGGCGTGCTGGATCGGGATGTCGAGGTAGGGGGTGATGCGTGGCTCGCCGGCCATCAGCTCCACGAGGCGCTCGGTGAGTCCCGCGGAGTAGACGTAGAGCAGGCGGTACCAGGGCACCGACGTCCCGCGCAGCAGGGCCTCGAGCAGGTCGGGCAGCCGGGGGCCGTCCTTCCCCAGGTCCCGCCCGTAGTGGCCCAGGTCCTGAGCCACGAGGTTGATCTCCCGCGCGCCCTGGCCCTCGAGCACGAGCGCCTCCCGCACCAGCCGCTCGAGCGGCTCGGACCGGTGCTTCCCCCGCATCAGCGGGATGGCGCAGAACGCGCACGTATGGTCGCAGCCCTCGGAGATCTTGAGGTAGCGCACGTGCGGGCCATCGCCGAGGTAGGCCCGGACACCCGGGTGCGCGGCGACGGGGTCCGGGATGAGGCCGCGGGCCGCCAGCTCGGGGGCGAGCTTGTGCAGGTCGCCGAAGCCCAGGAACAGATCCACCTCGGGGACCTCGCGGCGCAGCTCCTCCTGATAGCGCTGCACCAGGCACCCCACGGCGACCACCGCCTTGACCTGTCCGTGGGTCTTGAGCCGGGTGGCCTCGAGGATGGCCTCGATGGACTCCCGCTTGGCCGCGTCGATGAACCCACACGTGTTCACCAGCACCACGTCCGCGGTCTCGAGCTCCGGCACCACGTGCGCCCCGTGACCGACCAGCTCGCCCACCAGCCGCTCGGAATCCACGGTCGCCTTGTCGCAGCCCAGGGAAATGACGCCGAGCTTCACCGGAAGTTGCCGAACCCGAGCTCGATGCCGAAGTCGGAGGTCTTGAGGAACTGGATGATGGCCTGCAGCTCGTCCTTCGAGGGACTCGTGACTCGCACCTGGTCCGCCTGGATCTGGGCCTGGGCCTTCTTGAATCCCCCTGCCTTGATCGCTTTGACGATCTCTTTGGCCGTCTCGCCGGCGATGCCCTGCTGGATGCCGATGGTGCGGCGCACCCGGCTCCCTGCGGCGGGCTCGACGTCGCCCACGGTGAGGTTCTTCACCGGGACCCCGCGCTTGATCAGGCGGCCCTGCAGGATGTCGAACAGCGCCTTCATCCGGAAGGCGTCATCGGCCTCGAGCCTGAGCTCGGGCGTCGCGCGGTCGAACGCGATCGTGCAGTCCGACCCCTTGAAGTCGTACCGCTGCGTGACCTCCTTCATGGCCTGATTGACGGCGTTGTCGACTTCCTGGAGGTCCGCGCCGGTGGTGATGTCGAAGGAGGAGGATTGGGCCATGGTGGGATCGGGAATCGTGCAGGGTGCAGCGTGCAGGGTGCAGCGTAGCTCCGATTGCGCGACCGCTGCACGCTGCTCCCTGCACGTTGCACGTTACATCAAGAAGCTCTCGAGCGCCTTCGCCCGACTCACATGCCGCAGGCGGGCGAGCGCCTTTTCCTTGATCTGGCGGACGCGCTCGCGGGTGATGCCAAGCAGGCCGCCGATCTCCTCGAGCGTCATCGGCTCCTGGCCGTCGAGGCCGAAGTAGAGCCGGAGGATCCGGGCCTCGCGCTCCTTGAGCGTCGAGAGGACCTCCTCGATGGACTCGGTGAGCGCGTGCTCGAAGGTCTCGTCGTCCGGGCCGGGATTCTGGGTATCCGGCAGGTAGTCGAGGAGCTTGTTGTCTTCCCCGGGCGAGAGCGGCGCGTCGAGCGAGAGATGCCCCTGGGAAATGGACAGGGTCTTGGCGACCTCGTCCTGGGAGATGTCCATCCCCTCGGCGATCTCCTCGACCGTGGGTTCGCGGCCGAGCTCCTGGAGGAGCGCGGACGAGCGCTTGCCGATCCGGTGCAGCGTCCCGGCGCGGTTCAGCGGCACGCGCACGATGCGGCTCTGCTCGGCCAGGGCCTGGAGGATGGCCTGGCGGATCCACCACACCGCGTAGGAGATGAACTTGATGCCCTTGGTCTCGTCGAACTTGTGCGCCGCGCGGATGAGGCCGAGGTTGCCCTCGTTGATCAGGTCGGAGAGGCTCACGCCCTGATTCTGGTACTTCTTGGCCACGGACACGACGAAGCGGAGGTTGCTGCGCACCAGCTTGTTGAGCGACTCCTCGCAGCCGGTGCGGATGCGCTGCGCGAGGGCCACCTCGTCCTCGCGCGTGATCAGGGGATACTGGCTGATCTCGCGGAGATACTGATCGAGCGAGCCTTCGTCGGACGAAATCCTGCGTGCGGGGTTACTTCGCATACGGGTCGGCATCCTCCCTCGCTGGACGGCCCTACGACCACTGGTGGCGGGGCGACCTCGTCGCGATGTCGGCACGACGCGAAACGCCGTCGAGCGGGTCGACGGCGTCGAATGCACAGGGGCGGGACGCAGGCCCGGCGCACCACATCGGCGCGCGGCGCTGCAGGCTCACCGGGAAATCATAGTCCGCGAACGGCATCTGCCACGTACTCTACCCATGCCCGGTGAGGGGCGCAATGGCCGCGCGGGGCCCCCCGGCGCCCCGCCGGCCGCCTCACTCCTCCCCGCGGGCCAGGCCGTACTTCTCGATCTTCTTGTAGAGGTTGCTGCGGGGCATCTCGAGGCGGCGCGCCGTCTCACTGACGTTCCAGTCGTTCTCCGCCAGCTTCGAGACGAGGAACGACTTCTCGGCCTCGGCCTTGAACCGCTCGAACGTGTCCAGCCCCGCCAGGTCGCCGATTCCCGCCTCCTGCTCCGCCCCGAGAATGCGGCGCACGTCCCCCGCCTCGACGCGGCCGCCCGGCGCCAGGATCACGAGCCGCTCCACGGCGTTGCGGAGCTCCCGCACGTTGCCCGCCCACGTGCGCTCCCGCAGCAGCGCCACCGCTTCGGGCGCAAACGTCCTGCTCGGGAGCGCCTCGAACCGCGCCAGCTCCGCCACGAAGCGCTCGATGAGCAGCGGGATATCCTCGCGCCGCTGCCGCAGCGGGGGCACCGTGAGCGGCACGACGTTGAGCCGGTAGAACAGGTCTTCCCGGAAGCGCCCCGCGGCGATCTCGTCCGCCAGGTGCTTGTTCGTGGCGGCGATCACGCGGACGTCCACCCGCACGGTCTTCGTGGCGCCGATACGGTTCACCACGCCCTCCTGGAGCGCGCGGAGCACCTTGGCCTGGGCCGCGAGGCTCATGTCCCCGACCTCGTCCAGGAAGAGCGTGCCGCCGTCGGCCAGCTCGAACTTGCCGGCCCGGTCCGCGAACGCCCCGGTGAACGACCCCTTCATGTGTCCGAACAGCTCGCTCTCGATGAGCTCGGTGGGGATGGCGGCGCAGTTCACCTCGACGAACGGGCCGGCGCTCCGCGGGGAGGCGCGGTGGATGGCGCGCGCCACCAGCTCCTTGCCGCTCCCGTTCTCCCCCATGATGAGCACCCGCGCGGGCGTGGGGGCCACCTTGGCGATCGTGTCGAGCACGTCGCGGATCGCGCGGCTGTCCCCCACCATCGCGTAGCGGTCCTCGAGGTCCGCCCGGAGGCGGCGGTTCTCCGACTCGAGCGACACGTGCGACATCGCGTTCCGCAGGGTGACCAGCACGCGGTCCGTATCGAGCGGCTTCTCGAGGAAGTCGTAGGCGCCGCGCTGGGTGGCATCGACGGCCGTCTGGATGGTGCCGTGCCCCGAGATCATCACCACCTGGGCGGCGGGATCGAGCTGTCGCAGGCGCGTGAGCGTCTCGAGCCCGTCGAGGCCGGCCATCTTCACGTCGAGGAACACGAGGTGAGGCGCGAACTCGGGGTACGCGGTCAGCGCCTCGTCGCCGGAGGCCACGGTGCGCACCTCGATCTGCTCGAATTCGAGGAGCTGGCGCATCGCCTCGCGCACGCCCGCCTCGTCGTCCACCACCAGCACGCGCTTCGCCATGTCAGTCCTTCCTCCGCTCGAACACCACGGCGTCGGCCCGGATGCGGATCGCTCCGACCGTCGCGGGCACCGGGATGGGCACGGCGCCGTTCTGCACGCCCATGATGGCGTTCACCAGCCGCGGGACCAGCGCGTCGGGAAACGGGAACGCGCGCAGCGACAGCTCGTCGGGACGCCAGCCGACGCGCCCCCGCCCCACCACCTCCGCGGGCCCGGCCATGCGGACCGGCTCCCACTCGTCCAGGATGCCGTCGAGCGGGCCCAGCAGGCCACGGTCGAGTCCCGTCGTGCGCAGCAGGGCCTCGACGGCGAACCGCTCCGGCGCCAGGACCACGCGGAGCGAGTCGAGCACCCGCCGCGCCACCGGGTCCATCGCGTCGGCGATCAGCGCCGCCAACTCGTCGGCGGACAGCGTCACTTCGTCGGGACCATCCGGGGCCGCCATCCGCGCCTCCGCCCGCCGGGCGCTGCGGAGCGCGCGCTCCGACGGACGGCCTACCGTCTCCGTCGTATCCGCGGTCCAGGCGGCAGGTTCCCCGCGGACGCTGTCCACCAGGCCCCGGATCTGAGCGCGGTAGTGATACGCGGCCACGCCGCCGATCACGAGCAGGGTAGCGCAGCCGACCCCGGCCAGCGTGTTCTTGAGGCAGCCCATCAGAGGAGCATCACGGCGTGGCGCACGGCGTAGCGAGCCCCGCGCGGCGTGAGGGTGCTCTCCATCAGGTCCACCGAGGCGACGGTGAACGTGTCCGCGAAGACCAGCTCTGCCAGCCGGTCCTCCAACCCTCGCACGCCGCCCCGCGCCTGCGCCTTGACGCGCCCGAGGGTGAGGTGGGGACGGAACGGACGCCCCTCGACCGAAAAGCCCAGCTCCGCGAACGCGCGCTCGACGCCGTGCTGGATGAGCTCGAGCGGCGGCGCCGATTCGCATCCCACCCACACGACCCGCGCCCGCTCCGGTGTGGGGAATGCGCCGAAGCCACTCACCTCGAGGGGGAACGGCCGCGCACGCGTGCAGGCGCGCTCGAGGGCGGCGATGATCCCGGCCAGGCGGTCGTCCGCGACCTCGCCCAGGAACTTGAGCGTGAGATGGATCCCGTCCGGCTCCAGCCAGCGGATCGCCGGCCCGCCCGCCCGCAATGGCGCCGCGGCCGCGTGGATCGCGTCGCGCAGCGGCGGCGGGAGATTGACGGCGACGAAGAGCCTCACCGCGTGGCGCCGTCGGTGAGCGGCTCGAGCGCCGCCGGCGCGTCGCGCAGGAGGCTGCCCCTGCGGTAGCCGGCCAGATCCAGCGTGACCCGGCCAAAGCCGAGGTCGCGCAGGCGCTGGGCGATGGCCGGCCCCGCGGCACGCACCCGCGGGAACTGCGCTGGCTCGACCTCGATGCGCGCCTCGACGCCGCGATGGCGCACCCGCAGGTCGCCCGTGACGCCCACCTCGCGCAGCACCGTCTCGGCGGCCTCCACCTGGCCCAGCCGCTCCGGCGTCACCCCGATGCCGTAGAGGAGGCGGCTCGAGAGGCACGGCGCGGCCGGCGCATCCCAGTTGGGGAGACCGAGGGCGCGGGCCAGCGCGCGGACATCGGCCTTGGCCAGTCCCGCCTCCGCCAACGGGGTCACGACACCCCGCTCCACGCCGGCACGCCGCCCGGGACGATGATCGTCGGCGTCGTCGGCAATGGTGCCGTCCGCCACCGCGGCGAGCCCCTCATCCGCCGCCAGGGCCCCGAGCCGCGCCCACAGTTCGCGTTTGCAGAAGTAGCAGCGGTCGGGGGCGTTCGCGGCGTAGTCGGGGTCGTCGCGCTCATCGGTGGGGACCTCGCGCAGCGGCACGTCCCACCGCGCCGCGATTGCGCGAACCTGCCCGAGCTGAAGCGCCGGCAGCGAAGGGCTCACCCCGACCGCGGCAAGCATCCGGTCCGTGCCAAGCACCTGACGAGCCGCGAGGGCCAGCACCGAGGAATCCACGCCGCCCGAGAACGCAACCAGGAGCGAGTCATGCCGCGCGAGCGCCGAAACGAGAGCCGCGGGAATCACAGCCGCAATATACGAGTGGCGCGCGCGCACGAACGCATCGCGGACGACGGCGTGAGAGCGCGCGCACGTCTCCCCGATGCGGCTCCGAGCAACCCTTGATTTTCGGGTTATATTCGGTTTTCATGAATTGCGCAGTGGGCAGGCCCGGAGGCCGTGGCCGGACAATGACTTGGACCCCCCCAACGGAACTTCGGGATCCGTTCGCCCCTTCTCCGGAGGTATATATTGCCGGTGAAGGTCGGATACGAACACACCTAAGTAATTGGCATATGGGAATTTACGATCAACCCAACTCATGGCAGTGCGGTCCGTTCGCCCTCAAGCACGGATTGCTCGCCTACGGGATCTTCGCTCACGAAGACGCCCTGGCGATCGCTGCGGGCAGCACGGAAACCCACGGAACCGACGAACGTCAGCTGACCGGCACCGCGCGCGACTACGGGTGCGTGCTGCAACTCGAGCGGTATCACTCCAAGTTCACAGCGCGGCGGGCGCTCGCGCGCCTGCTTGCGGATCACACGCCCGTGCTGCTCTGCGTGGACCAGTGGGACCACTGGGTGACCGCCGTCGGCGCCGACGAGACGCACATGGTGGTGTTCGACAGTCACTACGACACCGTGGTGCGGCTGGAGCCGTGGGAGCCGTTCCTGCGCCGACTCGCCTATCGCCACCGTCCCTGGGCCTGGGGTCCACCGGTTGCGTGGTACGACCTGCATCCGCTGCGGACGCGGGGGGAAACGGGCGTCCGGCTCGCCCTCACGACGCAGCGCGCCCGACAACTCCTGGACGGACCGGCGGCGTTCCGCATGTCGCTCGACGACTACGCCCGCCAGCTCACCCCGTTCGCCGCGCACAACGGCCGGCGGTCCGGCGCGTTCCCCCTCGGCCCGTGGCTCGAGGCCAATCGGGCAACCCTGGTGGACGCCGTCCCGAGTGAGACGCTCGAGTCCCTGGCGCTGACGGCCAATCTGTTCGGTGTGCTGGCCGACGCCGACGGTGTAACCGATCTGAGCCGCGTGCTCCGGATCCGGGGCGCCGAGCGGCGCGGGCCGGCCCACGCCACCGTTGGGTCCACGTCGGGGCTCGCCGCGGCCTCATAGCGACGCGCCGAGCGAGGGTCACGCACGCGGGCGGGGGCGGAACCCTCCGCCCGCGTTGTCATGTGGGGGGCAGGGCGGGCGTCCCGTGCCAGGGCGCTACGGTACCGGCGTGGCCGCCGTCGAATCGACGGGGGCCGTCGCGGTCGCGGCGGCAGGGTCCACCGGTCCGACGCTTCGCGCCGGTGCGGCGGGGACGGCCCGGACGCCCGGTGCCGAGCATGACCACGCGCGCGATTCC
>DAINBS010000054.1:0-12127 GCA_036732805.1 Gemmatimonadales bacterium
GGCCGAGCTGGTAGAAATAGACGTCGCACGAGTACTTGATGGCGTCGAGCAGGGTGATGTGGCCGTGGCCCTCGACGCGCCAGCACCGGAAGTACCGGCTGTAGTACTGCATGCCGCCGCGACACGGAATGGGCATGTAGTCATCGAGCCGGACGAGCCCGCGCTCCAGCGCGACGGCCGCCACCAGGAGTTTCCAGGGCGAGGCCGGCGGATAAGCGGCCTGGATCGCGCGGTTGAGGAGGGGATGATCCGGCGACCGGCGCAGCTGCTCCCAGACCTCCGGATCGATCCCCCCGATGAAGGCATTCGGATCATAGGCGGGGGCGGAGTAGAGCGTCAGCAGCTCCCCGGTGCGCGGATCCAGCACCACCACCGCGCCCCGCTGGCCGGCCGGGAAGATCTCCGCCACGAACCGCTGGAGGGCGATGTCGATCGTCGTGCGAATGGTGCGGCCCGGTTCCGGGGCAAGACCCGGCGCCACATCCTGGTCGCGCACCGTACGGCCCAGCGCGTCCACTTCGACGAAGCGGACGCCATCCTGGCCGCGCAGGTCCGCATCGTACGTGCGCTCCAGCCCGTCCCGTCCCACCAGCGTGCCCGGCCGCGCGCCTGCGAACTGCTGCGCCGCGAGTTCCTCGTCGGTCACCTCGGAGACGTACCCCAAGGCATGCGCCGCCACCGCTCCCTGGGGGTACCGCCGCTTGGGCGTGGTCTGGATGACGAGCCCCGGAACGAGCACCCGCCGCTCTTCCAGGGCGGAGACCGCCTCGAACGGAACGTCGCGCCGCACCACGACCGGCTCGGATGGACGCCGCCGATGGGCGGCCAGAATGCCGGGGATTTCGGCCGAGTCCAGGCCGAGCATACCCTGAAGTCCGCGCAGAACCACCGCCAGGGAATCGGGCGAGCCCGCGATCAGGGCCACCGAGTAGCCCGGCTCGTTTTCCGCCAGCAGCTCACCGTTGCGGTCCACGATCAGTCCGCGCGGAGCGGGAATCGGTACGGCCCGCAGGCGGTTCTGCTCGGAGGCGAGCTGGTAGCGCCCGGCCGACAGCACCTGCGCGCGGAAGAACGTGATCAGCAGCAGGCCCAGCCCGCCCCACATGATGAGGCGGGCCGCCATGGCCCGGCGGGTCATCTCGTGGGGATGAAACCAGTTCATCCGCTGAGCCGCAGGCTCAGCCAGCGGCGGAAGACATAGAGGACCATGAGTCCCGTCACGGCGGTCGCCAGTCCCTGGAGCGGCGTCCAGAGGCCCAGCTGCCACGCCAGGCCGGCCGGGTCGCCGGTCCCGCCCCAGAGCAGGACCAGCACATCCCGCACTACGACTCCGCCGAAGAAGAAGGCGGCGGCCACCACCGGATTCTCCGCGAAGAACACCGCCTTGCCCCACGCCCCGAGATAGCCGACCACGGCATACGCGAGCATCGCCGATCCGAACGCGACCGGACGCAGTGAATCGGAGAGCAGGCCGACGAGGAACCCCGCGATCACGGCGCGGCCCGGCCGCTCGCCGATCGCGTACACGAGAAGCGCCAGCAGCAGGAAGTCCGGGGCGAAGCGGCCGTTTCCGAGCCACGGGCGCAGCCCGAAGTGCAGCACCGCGAGCAGGAGCAGCACGCCCCAGCGCCGGAGCCGTTCGCCGCGAGGGCTCAGAGACCCTCCTCGGGGCCGTACGCGGCGCTCGCGTCGGTCAGCCGGCGCACGAGCACGATCACGTGATTGGTGGACCCCGGATGGGCCGCCGCCCGGACGACGTAGCTGCGCGCGAGTCCGGCCTGTTCCTCCAGCACCGCCACCACGGTTCCGATCGGGATGCCGCGGGGATAGACCCCGCCGAAGCCCGACGTGAGCAGGGGGGTCCCGGGCGGGATGGTGTCGCGGTACGGCACCCCCTCGAGCAGCATGGTCATGGTGTCGGGGTTGCCCCCGCGCGGCCGGACCATGCCGAAGACGCTCCCATCCGGGGTCATGGCGCTCACGCGGAAATCGGGATGGGTCCACAACACGGCCACCGACGTCGTCGGGTCCACGCTGCGCACCACGCCGAGGAGGCCGCGGGGACTCAAAACGGGCGAGAGCGGCCGGATCCCGTCCCTCGTGCCCTTGGAGAGCAGGACCGTGAGGCCCCGCGTGGGCGTGGCTTGCCGCAGCACCACCGCGCTGACCCCGGCGTCGGGAAGTCGGGTCCGCAGGGCGAGCAGCTCCCGAAGCCGACGGTTTTCCTCCGCGAGCCCTTCGACGCGGATGGCCCGGAGGGCCGCGCTGTCCCGCTCGGCAAGGAAAGCCTCGGACTCCCGGTACGCCGCCCGCAGCCAGCTGGTTTGCCGTTCCACCTGCAGGAAGGGGGCAAGCAGCGTGCGCCGCACCCCGGCCGCCACCGCTTCCTGCACGCGCTCCGGCAGCGCCCGCGCCACGAGGGCGAGCCCGACGCATGCGACGAACGCCAGGGTGTCCCACCGCGAGGCAAACCGCTCGGACACCATCGGCGGGTCAGGTCATCAGGACGCTGCGATACTTCTCGGGATCGTCGAGGATGCGGCCGGTGCCGCGCACGACACAGGTGAGCGGGTCTTCGTCGACGCGGATCGGCAGCGAGGTCTCTTGGGAGAGGAGAATGTCGAGGCCGCGGATGAGCGAGCCGCCCCCTGCCATGACGATGCCCCGGTCCACGATGTCACTGGCCAGCTCCGGTGGCGTGATCTCCAGGGCGCGGCGCACGGCATCCACGATCTGCTGGATGGGCTCCTGAATGGCCTCCCGGATCTCGCTCGAATGCACCCGCACCACCTTGGGGATCCCGGAGACGAGGTCGCGCCCCTTGGCTTCCATCTCGCGCTCATCCAGCGTGGGCGCCGCCGACCCCACCTGGATCTTGATGGCCTCTGCCGTGGGTTCGCCGATCAGGAGGTTGTAGTTCTTCCGCATGAACTGCACGATGGCCTGGTCCATCTCGTCGCCGCCCGTGCGGATGGACGTGTCGCTGACGATGCCCGACAGCGCGATCACGGCGATTTCGGTGGTCCCGCCGCCGATATCGATCACCATGTTGCCCGTGGGCGTCTCGACCGGCAGGCCGACGCCGATGGCCGCCGCCATCGGCTCGGCCACCATGTAGACCTCTTTGGCTCCCGCCGACTGCGCGCTGTCGCGCACCGCCCGCTTCTCCACCTCGGTGATGCCGCTCGGTACGCAGACCACGACCTTGGGCTTCACGCGGAACACGTGCTTGTTGATGATCGCCGAGAGGAAGTACCGCAACATCTTCTCGGTGACGTCGAAGTCGGCGATGACACCGTCTTTCAGCGGCCGCACCGCGATGATGCCGTCGGGTGTGCGTCCGAGCATCCGCTTGGCCTCGAGCCCGATGCCCTTGACCTTGCCGCTGCCCTTCTCCACGGCCACCACCGAGGGCTCGTTGAGCACGATGCCCTCGCCGCGAACGTAGATGAGCGTGTTCGACGTCCCGAGATCGACCGCGATCTCGGAGGCGGGCAGGAGGCTACCGAATCTCATTGAAGGCCAGCGCATGAACTCGCGGGGCTGCGGGTGGCACCGGCCCCAGACCGGCCGGCGTTGCAACAGCGCCTCAACATAACGGTGGACTTAAGTGTAGACAAGATGCGGGTTTAAAAGCCGCTGGCCCCGGCCGATCAGACCGGGGCCAGCGACCTGCCAACAGGGTGTGCCGCGGCTACAGCACCGAATCCAGCGCCCGCAGCGGCAGGCTGAACGCCTCGGCCACGCCCGGATAGACCACCTTCCCGTCCACCACGTTCAGGCCGAGCGCCAGGGCCCGATCGCCCTTGCAAGCGTCCCGCCAGCCCTTCCGGGCAAGCGTGCGGGCGTACGGGAGTGTGGCGTTCGTGAGGGCCAGGGTGGAGGTGTTGGGCACCGCACCCGGCATGTTCGCGACCCCGTAATGCACCACGCCGTCCACCACGTAGGTGGGGGCCTCGTGGGTCGTGGGCTTGATCGTCTCGACGCATCCGCCCTGGTCGACGGCGACGTCCACGATCACCGCCCCGGCCTTCATCCGCTTGAGATCCTCGCGCCGGACCAGCTTGGGCGCCTTGGCACCCGGCACGAGCACGGCCCCCACCACGAGATCGGCCTTCTCGAGCCGCTCGAGCAGCGTGAACCGGTTGGAATAGATCAGGTCCACGTTCGCCGGCATGACGTCGGAGAGGTACCGCAGGCGGTCCAGCGACACGTCCATGATGGTCACGTGCGCGCCCAGGCCGGCGGCCATCTTGGCCGCGTTCGTTCCCACCACGCCCCCGCCGAGGATCACGACCTCCGCCGGCGCCACGCCGGGCACGCCGCCCAGCAGGATCCCGCGGCCGCCCATCAGCTTCTCCAGGTACTTCGCCCCCTCCTGGACCGCCATCCGCCCCGCCACCTCGCTCATGGGCGTCAGCAGGGGCAGCTCGCCGGAGGGGAGCTGGACCGTTTCGTAGGCGATGGCCACGCAACCGTTCTGGATGTGGGCCTTGGTGAGTTCCTCGTCCGCCGCGAAGTGGAAGTACGTGAAGAGCACCTGTCCCTTGCGGATCCGAGGCCATTCCGGGCGGATCGGCTCCTTCACCTTCATGATCATGTCGGCCTTGGCCCAGACGTCCTCGACCTTGGGGAGGATCTGCGCCCCAGCCGACTGGTACAGCGCGTCGGCAAACCCGCTGCCCTCGCCAGCCCCCTGCTCCACCAGCACCGTATGTCCGTCAGCCACCAGGGCCTCGGCACCCGCGGGCACCAGGGCCACGCGGTTCTCGTTGGTCTTGATTTCCTTCGGCACCCCGATGATCATCGCCCCACCCCGTCGTCTCGAAGGTCGTTATTGTGGCCCGAGCCAGACCGCGGTCTGCCGCCCGGGGAGAAAGAACTCCGCCGCGACGTTCGCCACGTCGTCCACCGACACGGCGTCGATGTCGCGGAGCGTATCGTCTATCGACCGGTACGATAGCTCGTGGAGCGGGAACCCCGCCAGCCGGTACATCCGGGCCGACGGGCTCTCCAGCGCCAGGGTGACCTGCCCCTTGAGCTGCTGCTTGGCGTCCGCCAGTTCGTCGGCGTCAAGGCCGTCGGTCGCGCACCGGGTCAGCTCGGCCTCGATCGCGCCCACCGCGTCGGCGGCCCGCGCTGGTTGGGTGCCCACGTAGACGCCGGCGATCCCGCCGTCGCGGTAGAACGACTGGAACGCGAACACTGAGTACGCGAGGCCCAGCTCCTCGCGCACGCGTTGGAACAGCCGGCTCGACATTCCGCCGCCGAGCACATTGGTGAGCACGAGGAGCCCGTGCCGCCTCGGGTCCCGATAGGCGAACGTGTCCGTTCCCAGCACCACGTGCGTCTGCGCACCACCCCGCGGGACCCTGCGCGTCACGCCCCGCGCGGGGGTGGCCGGGCGGACGGTCGGCGGCGCCGGCCCCTCCGGGCGGGTGAACCAGCCATGCTGGGTCAGCAGCTTGAGCAGCAGGTCGTGCGTGACGCAGCCCGCCGCCGCGATCACGATGTGGCCGGGGTGGTACGCCCGCCGGTGCAGCGTCCGGAGCTCCTCGACCGCCATTCGCCCCACCGTTTCCCGCGTGCCGAGAATGGGGTAGCCGTACGCGTGGCCGGGCCACAGTGTCTCGGAGTGGAGATCGAACACGAGGTCGTCCGGCGTATCCTCGACGGTGCTGATCTCCTCGAGCACCACCTGGCGCTCCAGCTCGAAGTCCGCCGCGCGGAGCGTGGGATGCAGCACGAGGTCGGTGAGCACGTCGAGCGCGCGCGGGAGATCGGCGTCGAGCACCCGGGCCTGGTAGGACGTGTGGTCCCGGGACGTGAAGGCATCGAGGGTGCCGCCCCGGGACTCGAGCGACAGGGCGATCTCGCGCGCGGTGCGCCGCTCGGTCCCCTTGAACACCATGTGCTCAAGGAGATGCGACACCCCCATCGCGCTGGCGTCCTCGTGCGCCGAGGCGGAGCGTACCCAGATGCCCACCGCCACCGACCGCACGGCTGGCAGCGTTTCGGAGAGCACGACGACGCCGTTGCCGGCGTCCGTGCGGTCCAGGCCCGTGTCGAGGCGGACCGTCCGCACGTCAGCTCTGGTCGAGCAGGGCCTTCCGCGACAGCCGCATCTTCCCGCGGCTGTCGATCTCGAGGAGCTTCACCTTGACGGTGTCGCCCTTCTTGACGACGTCCTCGGTCTTCTCGACGCGGTTGTGAGCGAGCTCCGAGATGTGGAGGAGCCCCTCGGTGCCGGGGAGAATCTCGACGAACGCCCCGAACGCCGTGGTGCTCTTCACGACGCCCTCGTAGATCTTGCCCACCTCGGGCTCCTGGACGATGGCGGCGATGAGGTCGCGCGCGCGCTCCCCCGCGAGGCCGTCCACGGCCGAGATGGTCACGGTGCCGTCGTCCTCGACGTTGATCTCGGCGCCGGTCTCCTCCTGGATCCCGCGGATGATCTTGCCCTTGGGTCCGATGATGTCGCCGATCTTGTCCGGCCGGATCTTGATCGTGATGATCCTGGGCGCGTAGCGCGACAGCGCGGGCCGCGGCCCGGCGAGCGCCTTGGCCATCTCTTCCAGGATGTGCAGCCGGCCCCGCCGCGCCTGCGCCAGCGCCGCCCGCACGATGTCGAGGCCGAGGCCCTGGATCTTGATGTCCATCTGGATGGACGTCACGCCGTCCGTCGTGCCCGCGACCTTGAAGTCCATGTCGCCGAGGTGGTCCTCGGTGCCCAGGATGTCCGTGAGCACCGCCACCCGGTCACCCTCCTTGATGAGCCCCATCGCGACGCCCGCGCAGGGGGCCTTCATCGGCACGCCCGCGTCCATCAGGGCAAGGGAGCCGCCGCAGACCGTGGCCATCGAGGAGGACCCGTTCGACTCGAGGATCTCCGAGACGATCCGGATCGTGTAGGGGAATGACTCGTACGCCGGCAGCAACGCCTGCAGCGCGCGCTCGGCCAGGTTCCCGTGCCCGACCTCCCGCCGGGAGACGCCGCGGATCGGCTTCACTTCCCCCGTCGAGAACGGCGGGAAGTTGTAGTGGAGCATGAAGCTCTTGGACGTTTCCTGCGCGATGTCGATGTTGTCGATCCGCTGCTCGTCGGACACCGTGCCGAGCGTGGTGCTGACGAGCGCCTGGGTCTGGCCGCGCGTGAACAGCGCCGAGCCGTGGGCCCGCGGAAGGATGCCGACTTCGATGCTGATGGGCCGCACGGTCTCGCCGTCCCGGCCGTCCACCCGCTCGCCCATGTCGAGCACCTGGGCGCGCATGGTCTCGTACTCGATGTCGTCGAGCACGGCAAGCAGGGCCCGGAGCTGATCGGCCATCTCGACGTTGAGCTCATCGATCACCGCCGCGCGAACCAGCGCCAGCGCCTGGGCTCGCCCCACCTTGTCCGCATGGTTCAGGGCCTGCCGCATCCGGTCCCCCACCACGGCGCGCACCCGCTCGGCGATCTGGGCGGGCGGCAGATCCGGCGTCCAGACCATCTTCTCGCGGCCGCCGCGGCTCACCAGCTCCTGCTGCATCGCGACCAGCTCGCCGATGCCCTGCTGCGCGAACGCCAGCGCCGCCACGAGGTCCTCTTCGCCGACCTCGAGCGCCCCACCTTCCACCATCATCAGCGAATCCTTCGAGCCGGCGACCACGATGTCGAGGTCGCTGTCCTCCAGCTGGGCGAAGGTGGGGTTGAGCACCCATTCGCCGCCCACGCGCCCGACGCGGACCCCCGCGATGGGGCCGTTCCACGGCACGTTCGACACGGCCATCGCCGCCGAGGCCGCCGTCAGCGCGAGCACGTCGGCGTCGTTCTCCTGGTCGGCGGACACGACGTACAGGAACACCTGCACTTCGTTCTTGAAGCCCTCCGGGAACAGCGGCCGGATGGACCGGTCGGTCAGCCGTGCGGCGAGGATTTCCTCGTCGCTGGGGCGGCCCTCGCGCTTGATGAACCCGCCCGGGAACTTGCCTGCGGCGTAGGTCTTTTCGCGGTACTCGACCGTGAGGGGGAAGAAGGGCAGTTGCGACTGCTTGTCGGAAACGGTGACGGCGGCAAGCACCATCGTGTCGCCGTGCCGGATCAGGGCGCTGCCAGCGGCCTGTTTGGCCATCCGCCCGGTCTCCAGCGTGAGCTGGCGACCCGCGAACGACCGCTCGATCCTGTGTACCATGGTCATCCTTGCGTGTTCGCGCACGCGGACATTCGGGGGCGTCCGAGGTGCGCGACCCGCGCGCCCCGTCCGCTTGCGCGAACTAGTACCGGAGGCCGAGCTCGTTGATGAGCTGGCGGTAGCCGTCGAGGTCCGTGCGCCGCATGTAGTCGAGCAGGCGGCGCCGCTTGCTGACCATCATCAGCAGGCCGCGGCGGGAGTGGTGGTCCTTCGCGTGGGTGCGGAAGTGTTCGGTGAGGGAGTTGATGCGCTCCGTCAGCAGCGCCACCTGCACCCGGGGGGATCCCGTGTCGCCGGCGGCCTTCTGATGCCGCTGCACAACTGCCTGCTTGTCAATGGGCATGAATCGCTTATCCTGATACTGGAGCGCCCGTTGCGCTCGATTTCCTTGTGGCCCTGTCACTTACAGTCTTTAAGCTTACCTTACCCCAAGTCCGGTGTAAAGCCCGCCCATGATCCCCGATGCGGATACCCTCCTCGGCCGGTTGGCCGGCCCTTATCGCCTCGACCGGCTGCTCGGGCAGGGCGGGTTCTCGTGGGTGTTTGCCGGCCACCACGATACCGCCGGCGACCCGGTCGCCGTCAAGGTCCTGAAGCCCCGGTATGCGGGCGACCCCCAGTTCCAGCGCCGGTTCCGGAACGAGACCGAGGTCGCGAGCCACCTCAACCACCCCAACATCGTCCGCATCCATGAGGTCGGGGCCCACGGCGACATCGTCTATTTCGCCATGGACCTGCACCCCGATTCCCTCGGGTTGCTCCTGGCCCGGGAGGGCCCGCTTCCCGAGGCGCGGTTGCTCGCGATAGCCCGGGGTATCACGAGCGCGCTGAGCTACGCGCACGCGCGGCAGGTCGTCCACCGGGACATCAAGGTCGACAACATCCTGCTGGCCGCCGACGGCCGGGCGGTGCTCACCGACTTCGGGATCGCCCGCGTCGCGACCGCGGCGGCCACCGGCACGGGCCCCAACATGACCATCGGCACCCCGCATTACATCTCCCCTGAACAGGCCCAGGGCCGGCCCGTGGACGGTCGCGCCGACCTCTACGCGCTGGGGGTGACCCTCTACAAGGCGGCCACCGGCGAGTTGCCGTTCCGCTCGAGCGACTGGTTCGAGCTGGCGCGCATGCACGTCGAGGAGCCACCCACCCCACCGACCACCCACCGGGCGGACCTGTCGGGCCGGTTCGAGCGGGTCGTGCTGCGGTGCCTCGCCAAGCACCCCGACGACCGCTACCCGTCGGCGGACGCCCTGGCAACGGAGCTGGACGAGCTGGTGGCCGGCCAGCGGCGGACGGGGGACATCACCGTCCCTCGCATGCGGGCCACCACCAAGGGACTCCGCGCGCCGCCGGCCGCCAGCCGGTGGCTGCGTCGTGCCGGCGGCGTCCTGATCGTGGTGTTGGTGACCCTGTTGATGGTGCTGCTGGCGAGACGGTGAAGAGGCAGGATGTGACGTAGGGGCAGAGGCGGCGTACCATCCCGCTCATCCCGGTTGTCTCGCTCTAGTGCAGTCCCAGCAGCCGGAGCACGTCGTTGTACACGACGAGCACGACCAGCGCCATCAGCAGGAACATGCCCACCTGCGTCAGCCGCAGCCGCCAGCTCGCGGGCACCGGGCGGCCCCGCACCCCCTCGAGCACCAGGAACACCAGGTGCCCTCCGTCCAGCACGGGGATGGGCAGGAGGTTGAACACGGCCAGATTGATCGAGATGAAAGCCATGAAGTTCAGGAACGGGATGAGTCCCGCGCGCGCCATCCGCCCCGACAGCTGCCCGATGACAATCGGACCGCCCAGCTCCTTGGGCGACACCTGGCCCAGCACGAGTCCCCGCACCGTCACCAGTACGAGCCGGACGCCGCCGGTCATCTGTCGCCATCCTTCGGCGACTGCGCCGAATGGCGTGAAGTCGACTTCCCGCAGGGCCTCGGCCACGAAGACGCCGAGCCGCCCCACCTGGGTGGACTTGCCCGTCATCGGGTCCTGATCGCTCACGCCGGCCGTGGTGACGGGGATCTCGCTGGCGATCTCGCCGCGGACGACCGTGAGCATCACCGTCTGGTCCGGCCGCGGGCGGATCAGGCTGGTCAACTCGTCCCAGAACCGCACCGTGTCGGCGTCCACCCGGACGATCAGGTCGCCGGGGGCGAGCCCCGCGGCTTCGGCCGGCGAGCCCGGATCCACCGTCCCGACCCGGGCCTCCCGGAGGTTATGCATGGCGCCGGCAAGGCGGGCGCGCGCCTCGCCGTCCGTCCCCGGAATCCGCACGATGGCCGGGTCGAGACCGCCGGCGAAGTCGAACCGCAGTCGGTCGCTGCCGGGGTCGAGCACGTGCATCTGCACGTCGTTCCACGACGACACGGTGTCGTCGTTGATCCGAATGATGTCGGCACCGAACGGGACGCGCGTGAGGGGTTCAGCCTCTGCCGGAAGGCCGGCCGTGTCCACGGCCGCAAGCCGGGTGACCGGATCCACCAGCTGGGTGCCGGTGGCGGCGACGCCGGCGTAGATCGCCCACGCCAGCAGGACGTTCATGATCACCCCGGCCGAGATCACCACGACCCGCGCCCAGAGGGGCTTGTTCTCGAACAGGCGGTGCGGCGGGAAGCCTGCGGCGTCGCCTCCCTCGAGCGAGCCGCTCCCATCCTCCTCGGCCGTGGCCATCTTCACGTAGCCACCGAGCGGAATCCAGGCGAGCACGTACTCCGTCTCGCCGCGGCGGAACCGCAGCGGTGTTGGGCTACCGAACCCGATCGAGAACCGTGGCACCCCGATGCCGACCGCTTTCGCAGCCAGGAAATGCCCCAGCTCGTGCACGAGGATGACGACACCCAGAACAATGATCGCGGCCAACAGGGTCATCGTGTTGCCTCCGCCACCAGGGCCCGCGCCGCCCGGTCGGCGGCGCGGATGGCCTCGAGATCGTCCGCCGGCTCCGGCGCGTGCGCAGCGAGGGCATCGTCCACCAGCTCCGGGATGCGGCCGAACGGAATCCGGCCAGCGAGGAACGCCGCGACGGCCGCCTCGTTCGCCGCGTTGAACACCGCGGGCGCCGTGCCTCCCCTGCGCCCGGCTGCGACACCCAGGTCGAACGTCGGGAACGCGTCCCGTCGGACGGCCTCGAACGTCAGCTGGCCCTGGGTGATGGGGTTGAACCGGCGCACGCCGGCATCCGCCACCCGCTCGGGATGCGTCAGGGCGTAGAGGATTGGAAGCTCCATGGATGGGTGCCCAACCTGCGCGAGGATCGAACCATCGACGAACTCGACGAGTCCGTGCACGATGGACTGAGGGTGTACGACCACGTCGATGGCATCGTACGGCAGGCCGAAGAGGAAATGCGCCTCGATGACCTCGAGTGCCTTGTTGGCCAGCGATGCGCTGTCCACCGTGATCTTCGGACCCATCCGCCAGGTCGGATGGCGCAGCGCCTCGGCAACCGTGGCCGTGCGGACCCGTTCCGGTGGCCATTCCCGGAAGGGGCCGCCCGACGCCGTGAGCGTCAGGCGCGCCAGCGACTCCGGATGGCCGCTGATACACTGGAGCACGGCGCTGTGTTCGGAGTCGATCGGGACGAGCTCGCCGCCACCCTCGACCGCCGCCCGTAGCACGAGGTCACCCGCCATCACCAGCGATTCCTTGTTCGCCAGGGCCACCCGCTTGCCGGCCTGCAGGGCCGCCAGCGTCGCCTCCAGCCCCGCGGCTCCCACCACGGCGTTCACGACGATACCGGCATCCGGGTGCGTCGCCGCTTCGATGAGGCACTCCGGACCGTCGGCCTCGACGGTGCCCCAGTACGCTGCCCCGGCCGCAATCGCTTCCCGCTCCAGGGCCTCCCGGGAGCGGTGCGCCGTGACGGCAACGACCCGATACCGATCCCGCTGACGCGCCAGGACGGCGAGCGCGCTCTTCCCGATGGAGCCTGTGGCACCGAGGATCGCGATGAGCCTCTC
>DAINBS010000055.1:0-12035 GCA_036732805.1 Gemmatimonadales bacterium
GAGCACCGCGACGCGGATCGGCTTCCCGGACGCGAGCAGCCGCGAGAGGTTCTGGAACCCGATGTCCAGCATGGCGCCGTCGCCGCCGATCGCGAGGATGGGCGGGCTCATCATGAACTCGTCGTCCGTGAACTGGTGCCAGTCGAACCGGGCGAAGAAGTCTGTGTGGACCTTGGGGTCGTACTCGTCCTTGAGCTCCAGCTCCGCCCGCCGGACCGACGCGAACCCGTCGGCCATCTTGCGCATGTTGCCCTCGAACAGCCCGATGGCAATGGACGGCGCGTCCTGGAACAGGTGGTTCACCCAGGGGAACGGATACGGGTTGTAGGGATACGTGCTCCCCCAGACCGACGAGCAGCCGGTGGCGTTGGCAATGCCGGTCATGGCCCGGCCCTTCCCGCTCGGCCCCTCGGTGTAGCGCCACTTGAGGTCCTTCAGCTGCTCGATCATGCCGGCGATGCGGTCCACGTGCGCCTGCTTCTCGGGCGCGAGCGGGATGTCCACCTTCCCGGCACTCTTCTCGACCTGGCCGAGCGTCGCGTCGGAGGCCAGCAGCTCCCGCGCCTTCCGGTCGAGCGACCCGATCAGCTCCTCGAGCCGGGTCACGTAGCGCTTCACGCGCGGCAGCATGGTGGCGTTGATGGCGGACACCACGAGGTGCAGCACCGTCTTCTCGCCGCAACCCATGCACGCGCCGTCGCCGCCCATCATGGAGCGGTAGTTGCCCTGCTTGAGCAGCAGGGACGACAGGACGCCGATGCCTTCCTCCATGCTCGCGATGTTCACGTAGCGGTCGTCCGTCTCGGGCAGGAACTGCCACAGCTTCCAGTTCCGCCGCAGCTGCTCGACCACGTCCTCCGTCTGCTTGACCGTTTTGAGCGCGCCGTCCGGGCAGACCGCCACGCAGATGTTGCAGCCCTTGCAGGCATCCGGGTTGACCGTGATGGACAGCAGGCCGCCGGTGCCCTTCTGTCTGGACTCCGGCAGATCGAAGAACGGCGCCGCTTTGGCCAGCGGGAACTCGGCCAGGACCGAGTGCACCGGCGCGAACTCGGCGTCCAGCGCCTGCCGCCGCTCGGGATCCAACCCCAGCTTCTCCACGACCGTCCTGTAGGCGCCGGCGAGCGTGTCGCCGAACGTAGTGAACGGCACGGCCTTGAGCGTCTTCCGCGCTTCCGTGGCGAGCGGCTTCAGGATCTGCCGCACCCGGTCGAGGCGCTTGCCGTTCTCCACGGACCTGACCGCCGCCTCGAGCACCTCCGGAATGTCGCTCACGACACCGGGGATGGCGGCGTCCGGGCACTGCACCCAGCACTGGCTGCAGCCGGTGCACTTGTCCGGGATGAACTCCGGGACCTCGAACCGGACATTGGTCATGTCGCGGATCGTGCTCGTCGCAGCCGGGATGGCCGACAGGGCCGCGAACGGGTCGGCGATGCCCTCCTCGCCCGTCTTGTACAGGACGCACACCTGCTCCCAGAACCGGCCGCCGTGGCCGATGCCGGGCGCCATGTTCGTCCCGCCCAGCGCGGCCGGCATTTGCGGCACGGCGCCCACCATCTCCTCGCCTTCCAGCGTGAGCTTGGAGGGGTCCACTTCGACCAGCTCGTCGTACCCGCGGCGGATCACGCGGACGTTGTCCTCGACGACCTTGTCGCCCAGGTGGCCGAACTTCTTCTTGAGCTGCTTCCGGATGCCGTCGAAGATGGTCTGCTCGTCGAGCTTCTCGGCCTGCGCGAGCGGCGACGCGCGGAAGAAGGCGCCCATGAACGCGGCACCCTGCATCCGGTAGCGCAGCTCCGCTTCGCTGGCTTCCTCGGCGGCGATCTTGAACCCGTCGATCAGGCAGAACTTGTACTTCCGCTCCGTGATCTGCTTCCGGGCCCAGGGCGGCAGGCTGCGCCAGATGTCCACGGCGGGCTGGTCGCCCTGCATGATGAACACGCCACCCTCCTGGAGGCCGGCCAGAGGATCCGAGTGCTTGAACACGTTGGGATCCGGCGACAGCACGACCGAGACGAACTTGAGCTCGGCGTTCACCTTGATGGGTTCGTGCGCCAGCGTGGCGTAGAACGTGGTGGGCTGGCCCTTCTTCTCGGAGCCGTACTTGGGGTTCGCCTGGATGTAGAGCCCGCAGAGGTCGGCTGCGGTCTGCGCGACGTTCTTGCCCATGGTGATGGCACCCCATCCGCCCACCGAGTGGATGCGGAGGGAAACGGCGCCGGGGGGCAGGAGGTTGACCGGATCGCCGGCCTTGAGCGACAGCCCGTCCAAGTGCGGATAGGCCTCGAGCAGCTCTTCCTGCCAGATCTGGAGCTTGGGGAACCGCGTGTCGGACCGGATGAAGTCGATGCTCAGGTAGAACTGCCGCCGCTTGGCACCGGCGTCCAGCATGTTGTCCACGGCCGCGATGACGTCCGCGCCCTGGAGGTCCCGGCTGCCGAGGCCGAAGCACCCCGAGTAGAAGGCGGGCATCTGCTCGGGCCGGCAAACGCCGAGCGTGGGATACGGCGGCGCGTCGGGCGTGCGCCCGTTCTCGAGCGCCTTGTACATGCCCGCGCGGATCTCGCGCAGCAGCGGCAGGTCCACCGCCATCGGCTGGTCGGTGCGCTCGAGCACCGTGACCCCGCGCTTCCCGACCAGCATCTGCGTGATGAGATCGGCGGGGAACGGGCGGAACATCGTCACGTTGAGCACGCCGATCCGCAGCTTCCGCGTCTGGCGCAGGTAGTCCACGACCGCTTCACAGTTCGGGATGACGCTCCCCTGCCCCACGAGCACCCACTCGGCGTCCTCGAGCCGGTAGCCGATGGCGCGGCTGTACCATCGGCCGCTCAGGGCCCCGTACTCCGCCATGGCGCGGTCCGTCAGCTCGGCCACGTGGTCGAAGTAGAACGGCCGCTGCGCCGCCACGCCCTGCGCGTAGCTGTCCTGGTTCTGCACCACGCCCAGCATGGCCGGGTAGTCGAGGTTGAACATCTCGGGGATGCGGCGACGACGCTCGCCGAACACCCAGCGCTGCGACGGCGTGGGCGACGCGATCATGTCGGCCGGGTCGCCCAGGTACTCGCGCACCAGCTCCGGCTCCGGCATGAGCATCGTCTCGATGACGTGGCTCGTGAGGAAGCCGTCCTGCGCGCAGATCCCGGGGTTGAGCGACAGCTCCGCGATGCGGTGCGCGATCAGGTTCAGGTCGGCCGACTCCTGCACGTTCTTGGCGAAGAGCTGGAAGAACCCGGTGTCGTCCACCGCGTGGTAGTCGTCGTGGCCGGCGTGGACGTTGAGCGCGTGCTTGGTCATGGCCCGCGCGGCCATGTTCAGGACGTACGTGAGGCGCTTGCCGACGGCGGCGTAGAGCGACTCGTGCATGTACACGATGCCCTGACCGCTCGAGAAGTTCGTGGCGCGGAGCCCGGTCATGCTCATGCCGGCGGTGACCGCGGCCGCGGCGTGCTCGCCTTCTGGCTCGAAGAACAGCAGCGAACGCCCGTTGACGTTCAGCTTGCCGGCCGCCACCGCCTGGGCCCAGCCTTCACCCATCTGCGTGGACGGCGTGATGGGATACGCCCCCGCGGCCTCGCTGCCGGCAGTCTCCATCTCCACGATGGCCCCGCTGCCATCCGTGGCCGTGCGCACGCCGGGGTACTTGGCACCATTCGTCCCAGCCGGGGCATTCGCCGGCTTCGCACTGCGCGTCCTGATCATGATACGGCTCCCTCCAGCATACGGTCGCGGTCCGCGGGCTCCAGCGCCTGCGCGCCCTCGACCCACGCGATGGCCCCGGTCGGACACCGTCGAATGGCATCCGGCGTGGCCAGGGCGTTCTTGTCGTAGTCAATCACGGCCAGCCCGTTCACCATCGCGATGAGCCCGGGCGCGGCGTCGGCGGCGCACCGGCCGCACGTATTGCAGGCCACCGCGCACACGTTCGTCGCGTCGTCGCCCTCGAGCAGGTTCTTGCACTGCACGATGAGCTTCTGCTCGAGCGGCATCAGGGTGAACAGGTCCTTCGGACAGGCCTCGACGCAGTCGCCGCAGGCCGTGCACTTCTCGGGGATGACGACCGGCAGGCCGACCCCGTTCATGTAGATGGCATCGAAGTCGCAGGCGTCGCGGCAGTCCGCGAGGCTGAGACAGCCCCAGGCGCAGGCTTTCCCGCCGCCCGCCACGGCGGCGGCGGCGCGGCAGGTCTGCATGCCGAGGTAGTCCGCGCGCTGTGGCGCCACGTCGCAGCCGCCCGCGCAGAGCAGGCGCGCCACGCGCGTCGCCGCGGCGCCGACATCCACGCCGAGATACTCGGCGATGTCCACCCGGGCATCGGCGGACGCCACCGTGCAGCCCGCCGGCTGCGACTGACCCATGACCAGGCTCTCGGCAAAGGCGCGGCAGCCGGCCTTGCCACAGGCGCCACAGTTGGCTCCGGGGAGGAAGCCCGTCACCGCGTCGATGCGCGGGTCCTCCCACACGTAGAGCTTCTTGCGGGCGAGCGCGATCACGGTGGCGAAGAACGTCCCGACGCCGCCCAGGATCGCGGCCGACAGGACGAAGCCCGACGCGCCGAGCATGCTCAGACTCCCGAAAGGTCGGCCTGCTGGAGGAGCCAGGCGGCGAGCTTGTCCGCGGGGTCGGCAGGCGCGGCGGGCGTGGCGTTCACGGCGGTCGCGGCGGTCGCGGCGGCCTGGAGAGCGTGGAGTTGTTCCAGTTCCTCGTCCTGTTGGGCGACGGTGAAGGCACCGGTGCGCTTGCGATGGTCGGGCTCCGGGATCTCCCGGACCACGAGGCGCGCGGCCAGCGACGAGCCGGCGGTCGGGTCGTGGACGAACCGGGCGGTACGGTCGGGCATGAGGGCCACGATGCCGGGGCCGTCCGCAGCCGCGAGGCGGGCAACCACCGCGGGATCGGCGGTCTGGGCCACGAACGTGCGGGGCGTCACCAGGCGCGCCAGCGGCGCGGGGCTGGTATCGCCGCGGACGACGAGCACGATGCGCGCGGCGCCGTCCAGGAACTCGGCGAGACCCGCGGGTCGGAGGTCGGCGCCGTCCATTTCCACCACCACGGGGGGCGCCACCGTGCGATCGGCCTGGCTCCACGACGCGAACGGGAACCGGGCGAGCCAGCGGTCGTGCTCGGACGGCCGATACCGGCCGTTCCGGGCGGCGTCCACCACGCGGGCCGCGCCCATCGCGCGGCCCAGCTCAGCCAGGCGGTCGGTCGTGGCGCCGTAGAGCGACTCGCCCGCCGGGAGATCCACCACGAAGCCGTCGTCTCCGCGGGAAGCGACCTCCTGGAGCACGGCGAGGGCGCGCGCCAGGATGGCCTGCGTGGCGGGCGTTATCCCCGGGGCCGCCGTGACCAGGCCGGCCATGCGACCGATGTCGATGTGCCGGCCGCCGACCAGACCGAACTCGGCGGCGAGGACGGCCAAGCGGTCGTCCGCGGCGGCGCGGTGCGTGTCGAGGTACACCCGCACCTCTTCCAAGGTGGCCGCGACGGCCGACTGGAACCGCTCCCGGGGAGCCTGCAGGGCCGCGAGGGCCGCCGTGGTACGCGGGTCAGACGGCATACTTGTCAAACTCCTGGTTGATCCGCGCGATCTTCTCCTGCGCGGTGTGCACGCCCTGATGGCGCAGCTCGTCGTACCGCTCGCGGGACTCGTCGCGGAAGAAGACACCGAGGCGGATCTTGTCGGTCGGCTCCGCCAGGTGCCGGCCCATGTCGAGGTCCTTCGGGTCGTGGATCCGCTTCTGCGTGAAGATCTTGTCCAGCTCGGGCACCTCGACCCCGTCCGGGTGCGCGAGCAGCTCGATCATCTTCGGGTTCCGCGCCGCCTCCTCGTACAGGTCCGACGTGTACGCCGGGCAACGCTGGAGGATGCGCACGAACGCGAATCCCCGGTGGCGGTAGGCGGCCTGGATCGTCGCGTACATGTGCGCGGGGATCCAGTCGGCGGTCTGGGCCACGAACGAGGCATTCGACACGCCGAGCGTGGCGGCCACCGGGTTCAGCGGAATCAGGTAGCTCCCCCTGGGCTGCGTGTTGCTCGTATGCCCCTGGGGCGTGGTGGGCGACGTCTGGTTCTTGGTCAGGCCGTAGATGCCGTTGTCCAGCAGCAGCGCCACCATGTTCACGTTGTAGCGCACCGCGTGGATCCAGTGGCCCGCGCCGATGGACGTGCAGTCGCCGTCGCCCATGACGACGAAGACGTGCAGGTCGGGACGGCGAAGCTTGACGCCGGTCGCGATGGGGAGCGCGCGCCCGTGAATGCCGTGGAATCCGTAGGTCTTGAGGTAGTGCGGGAAGCGGCTGGAGCAGCCGATGCCCGACACGAACACCGTGCGCTCCGGCGGCAGCTGCTCGGCCTCGAGCAGCCGCTCGACCGAGGTCAGGATGCCATGGTCGCCACAGCCCGGGCACCAGCGCGCCACTCCGCCGGCGTAGTCGTCCATCCCCCAGGTGCGGTCGTCGTCGTCGGTGCCGCAGCCCAGCAGCGAGCAGGAGGTTTCCATCAGGAACGTCCTCCGGGCAACATGGAGCGGATGCCCTCGAGAATGCCGATCGGCCGGAGCGGCTGGCCGGGCACGCGCGTCCAGCAGTCCACGTCCACCAGCGTGTGGGCGCGGAGCAGCCAGGCGAGCTGGCCGTACCGCCGGTTGTCCGGCGTGATGTGCGGATCGCCCAGGCGATCGCTGTAGTTGATCTCGACCGTCGCCACCTTGCGGAAGCCGGCGAAGATCTCTCTGAGGCCGGGCTCGAGGGGCGACAGGAACCGCAGGTGCAGCGAGGAAACCTTCTTGCCCGCCGCCCGCGCCCGATCCACCGCTTCGTCAATGGCGCCCTTGGTGGAGCCCCAGCCCACGACGAGCAGGTCACCCTTGTCGTCCCCGTGGATCTCCGGCCGCTTCAGTGTCTCCTGGAACACGGCGATCTTCCGGCTCCGCATGGCGCAGCCGCGTTCGTGCGACTCCGGATCGTACGCCACCCTGGAGTCCTCGTCGTGCGAGAGCCCGGTGAGCGTGTGCAGGCCGCCCGGCTGGCCGGGGATGAAGCGCCGCGACAGGCCCAGCTCGGGATCCCAGCCGTACGGCTGCGCGCCCTCCGGCACGGGGCTCTGATCAATCGGCGCCGCCTGCCACCGCGCATCGAGCGCGGGCCGCGGGAACGGCTGCACGCCCGTGGCCAGATTGGCGTCCGTCAGGACAATGACCACGCACCGCAGGGCTTCCGCGATCCGGCGCGCCGTGATCACCATGTGGAAGCACTCTTCGATGGTCGCCGGGGCCATGACGACCTTGGGCGCGTCGCCCGGCTGCCCGTAGATGCAGGCCAGCAGGTCGGACTGCTCGACCTTGGTCGGGAGGCCGGTGCTGGGGCCCCCACGCTGCACGTCGAGCACCACGAGCGGCACTTCCACCATCGTCGCGAGGCCGATGAACTCCGTCTTGAGCGCGAGCCCGGGTCCCGACGTCACCGTGAAGGCCACCTTGCCCGCGTAGGACGACCCGATGGCGACGCCCGCCGCGGCGATCTCGTCTTCCGCCTGGTGGACGATGCCGCCGAAGTCCTCGAAGATCTCGCCGAGGTAATGCGACACCGACGTGGCCGGCGTGATGGGGTACATGGCGCAGAGTTCCATCCCGGAGGCGATGGCGCCCATCGCGAGGGCCTGGTTGCCGTTCATCACGATCATCGCGGTGCCCGGCTTCTCGATCGGCACGTCCACCCGGAAGTCGAGGTGCTCCTCGGCCCACTTGTATCCCAGGTCCATCAACTCGATGTTCCGGAGCGCCACATCCGCGGCCTTCTTGCGGAACTGCGTCCGGATCATCTCACGGATCAGCTCGACGTCGCGGCCGTAGATGCAGGAGAGCATTCCGAGCACGAACATGTTCTTCCCGCGCCGCGGGTTGTCCGTGATGGTCAGGCACTGCTCCTCCATCGGCACTTCGATGATCCGGTAGGAGGTGTGCGACAGCTCCTCCATCACCTCGACCCACTGGCGGCGGATGTCCTCGTCGTCGTGGGTGGCCCACATGTTCTCGACCAGGATGATGGCGTCCTCGTGGAGCGCCTCGAGCCGGTGCCGCGCGACGAGCACCTGCTCGTTGAAGGCGACGATCAGATGCGCGGCGTCGCCCCAGTTGGTCACCGGCTTCGTGCCGATCCGGATGCGGTTGCCCGACGCGCCGGCGGGCTCGCGGGGCGGCGGCTGGATCTCCGCGGGGATGATCTCCACCGTCCACACGCCGTTGCCCATCCTGGCCGAGACCATGCCGAAGGCCTGGCCGCACTTCTGCGCGCCCTCGCCGGAATCGGAGACGATCTCGACCGTGTGCTCGGCGACCCGATGGATGACCGGGCCCGAGACGGCATCGGACTTCTTCTTGGTCGCCACTGCGACGGAACTGGACATGCGCGACCCTTGTGAGGGGTTCGGTTGGGCTGCCTGCTGCGAACGCGACCGTCGGGAGGGTCAGTCGCCGCGGCGTCTGGCTGGGGACCGCCGGCTCCCGATACGGCGTGACGCGATCCGGACCGCGTTCACGACTACGCGCACTCTATAGGGAAGGAAGGAAGGGCGTCCCAAGTTTTTTATGAAGGCATCTTCAAGGCCGCCCGGATTAGTGAAGGACGTAATGAAGGCGCCCCAACCGGGCTGAACCGGCCGGGGCGCGCACGCCGACCACCGGGGAGCTTAGGGGCCGACGGTCCAGGTCCTCCCCTTGGAAAGCAGGCTGTTCAAGTCCGTGTCTGTAATGGACTTGGGTCCGAGTTGCGCGAGGGCTTCCAGCTCGTAGCTCGGGGCCGGATCACAGTAGATGACGCCGAGCGCCACGGGCAGTGCCGGGGGCCGCATCGCGACCAGTAGCTGGGCCAGCGCGTGGTCCTTTTCGTCATGAACGAGGAGATCCTCCATGCCGATCCCGTTCTCACCCACGGTCACCGCTTCGAGTATGAGGCTGCCCGGCCGGAGCCGAATCCCGCGCTGCCGTTCCTTGCCGAAGAGCATCGGCCGCCCGTGCTCGAGGTGCAGCTGCTGCTCGGTCGCGATCCCCTTCTCCGTGAATGCCGCGAATGCCCCGTCGTTGAACACGACGCAGTTCTGGAAGACCTCCACGAAGGACGCCCCGCGATGCTGGTGCGCGCGGGTCAGCACCCCAACCAGGTGGGGCATGAGCGTGTCGATGGACCGCGCAACGAACCTGGCCCCCACGCCCAACGCGAAGGCTCCTGGGGCGATGGGGTTGTCGATCGAGCCCATGGGCGTGGACGGTGAGCGGAATCCCCGCCGGGACGTCGGCGAGTACTGCCCCTTCGTGAGCCCGTACACTTCGTTGTTGAACAGGATGATCTGCAAGTCCACGTTCCGGCGAAGCACGTGCAGCATGTGGTTTCCGCCGATGGACAGCCCGTCGCCGTCGCCCGTGATCACCCAGACGTCCAGGTCGGGGTTCGCGAGCTTCACTCCCGTGGCCAGGGCCGGAGCCCGACCGTGGATCGTGTGGAAGCCGTACGTCGCCATGTAGTAGGGGAAGCGCGAGGCACAGCCGATCCCGGATATGAACACCGTGTTCTCGCGGCGGACGCCCAGATCGGCCAGCGCCTTCTGGACCGCCTTGAGGATCGCGTAGTCACCGCACCCCGGACACCAACGGACTTCCTGGTCGGATGCGTATTCCTTCGGCGACAGCTGGGGCACTTGCGTAGTAGCCATAACTACTTCTCCATCGCGTCGCGGATGGCGTCCTCGATCTCGCGAACCTTGAAGGGCTTACCGCTCACCTTGTTGACCCCGCGGGCGGGCACCAGGTATTCGCTCCGCAGGATCGTCACGAGCTGCCCGGCATTCATCTCCGGCACGAGCACGGTGTGGAACCCGCGCAGGAGGTCGCCGAGGTTGCGCGGGAGGGGCCACAGGTAGCGGAGATGGATATGGGAGACGCGCTTCCCCTCCGCCCGGAGGTGCCGCACCGCTTGGTGGATCGGGCCCCAGGTCGAACCCCAGCCCACCACCGCCACGTCGCCGCTCTCGTCGCCGAGCGCCATGCCCTGGAGGGGAATGTCGTCCGCGATGCGGCGCACCTTCTCGATGCGCAGCGTCGTCATGCGCTGGTGGTTGTCCGGATCGTACGAGATGTTGCCCGTGGCGTGATGGCGCTCCAGTCCGCCGATCCGATGCTCCAGGTCGGGCGTGCCGGGGATGGTCCACGCGCGCGCCAGCGTGCGCTCGTCGCGGAGGAACGGCTGGAAACCCTCCACTTCGGTGCGGAACCGCACCGGGAACGACTTCACGCTGTTCGCGTCGGGAATCAGCCAGGGCTCGGCGGCGTTGGCCAGGAACCCGTCGGTCAACACGATGACCGGCGTCATGTACGTCACCGCCAATCGGACAGCCTCGATCGCCACCTCATACGAATCGCCAGGAGTTGCTGTTGCTACTACTGGGAGCTGAGCATCCCCATTGCGGCCGAAGATCGCCTGGTAGAGGTCCGACTGTTCAGTCTTGGTCGGCAGTCCGGTCGAGGGCCCGGCGCGCTGGGCATTCACGATCACCAACGGCAGCTCGGTCGCGATCGCAAGGCCGATGGCCTCCCCCTTGAGCGCGATGCCCGGTCCCGAACTCGAGGTGACTCCCAGCGCCCCGGCGTACGAGGCGCCGATGGCCGAGCAGATTGCCGCGATCTCGTCCTCGGCCTGGAAGGTGACGACGCCGTACTCCTTGAAGCCGGCGAGCGTGTGCAGGAGCGGTGACGCGGGCGTGATCGGATACGAGCCCAGCACCAGGCGACGGAGCCCCGACGCCTTCAGTCCCACCAGGAGCCCCCAGGCCAGGGCCTCGGTACCGGTGACCGTGCGGTAGGACCCCGGCGCAAGGTCGGCTGCCGCCACGGAATACCCGGCCACGTGCGATGGCATTTCGGCCGTTTCGCCGAACGCGTGGCCGGCGTTCAGGGCGCGCAGGTTGGCGTCCCGCACCTCCGGAGTCTTCGCGAACTTCCGCTCGATCCACTCGGCGGTGGCCTTCCGGGACCGGCCGTACATCCAGAGCATGAGACCCAGCGCCCACATGTTGCGGCAGCGCAGGGCCTCCTTCTGGGACAACCCGAGCCCCTCCACGGCGTCCATGGTGTGCCGGGTGACGTCGAGCTTCAGCACCTGGTAAGGCGCGAGCGTGTCGCCGTCGAAGGGACTCGTGGCATAGCCCGCCTTCTGGAGGTTCCGCTCCGTGAAGGCCCCTGTATCGACGAAGATCGTGCCGCCCATGCGCAGATCGCCCAGGCTCACCTTCAGCGCGGCGGGGTTCATCGCCACCAGCACGTCGAGCTCGTCACCCACCGACGTGATGTCCAGCGCGCCGAAGTGGATCTGGAACGCCGACACACCGTAGGTCGTGCCCGCCGGGGCGCGGATTTCCGCCGGGTAGTCCGGGAACGTCGCCAGATCACTGCCGGCGAGCGCGGTCTCCTGGGTGAACTGGAGTCCCGTGAGCTGCATGCCATCGCCGGAGTCGCCGGCGAAACGGATGACGACGGTGTCGCGCACCTCGCGCTCGGGGCGCGCGACGGATGGCGTGCTCATGATGCAGCGGCCTCTCTGCCTGGGGATGCGAAGTATAGGGGGATCGGGACCCATTTGGAGGGGGCCGGCAGGAGGCTTGCGCCTGTCCGCAGGGTGGGCGCGATGTCCCCGCCGGGGCGAGTGTGCGCCGCCGCACAGCCGGCGCGCGCGTCGCATGGTAAAGAACAGGGGTATCCTGCCACTGGCGCCATGACCCAGAAGACCACGCCTACCGGACCGCTGAGCGGTGCGGCCAAGTGGGCCACCGCCCTGATCACCACCGGCGCCGCGTTTGCGGCGCTGCTCGTGAACGCCCGGAACCTGGGCGTCAACGAGTGGCTCGGGTTGGCGGACTACGCGGTGAGCCGGGTCTGGATTCTGCCCCGCGCCGACACGCTCCGGGCCATCGGCGACACGAGCCTCCTCGCCGCCACCGTCACGGACGAGCGCGGGGCCGCCCTCACGGGAGTGAACCTGCG
>DAINBS010000056.1:0-12016 GCA_036732805.1 Gemmatimonadales bacterium
ATGTTCGGGTACTTGGCCGCGATCTGGTCGGTGGGGAACGTCGCGGCAAGATGATGCGCGACCTTCTCGACCACCGCGCGGCCCAACCGGCGCTCGTTGCGGACGACGTCGGCCGGAGGTTCGCCGAGATCCCAGACGATGCGCACCCACGACATGGCGGTCAGGATGTAGAACGTGGGATCGAACTCGTACCAGCGAAAGCCCTGGCGGGTGGAGCGTTGGTAGGCGTGATGGTTGTTGTGCCATCCCTCGCCCATCGTGATCACCGCGAGCCACCAGTTGTTGCGCGAGTCGTCACCCGTCACATAACGCTGGTTGCCGTGCACGTGCGCCAGCGAATTGATGAAGAAGGTGCCATGGTAGAGCAGCGTCGTGCTCCAGAAGAACCCGACGAACAGCCCGGGCCAGCCGGCGATCAGGAAGCAGGCGACCGCGAGCATTGCCGCGGGGAGGTACGGGTGCTTGTTGAGCCACACGAGCTCCGGGTACTTCGTCAGATCGGGAATCGCGTCGTAGTCCGTCGCCTCGTGCTCGGCCGTGAAGATCCAGCCCACGTGCGAATAGAAAAAGCCGCGGTGCCGAGGGGAATGCACGTCGAGCTCGGTGTCGGAATGCTTGTGGTGATGCCGGTGCTTGGCCGCCCACCAGAGCACGCCGCGCTGCGCCGAGGTCTGCGCGAGAAACGCGAAGACGAACTGCCCGACGCGGCTGGTCTTGAACGAACGGTGCGAGAAGTAGCGATGAAAACCGGCCGTCACGCCGAACATTCGCGCCACGTACAGCGAAAATCAGCTCACGGGCGTGGGCGACACAGCCGTGGCGCGCCGGGCGGCTGCTGCGTTGTCAGACTACGTGCGGCCCGAGACCGCGCTCGAGGACTGGGAGAACAAGCCCGTCTGGTGGACCGCGTGGCTGATCGCCGCGTTTCACGCGACCTATGGCGACACGAACGTCACCGCCCGCTGGCGCCGGACCATCGGCACGTTCCCGCCCGGCGGAACCTCCCTCGACTACGCGGGCGCGCTCCAGGCCGACCTCGATGCCAGGATCCTCGCCCGCCGGGGAGACCTGGACTCGGCCGCAGTCCTGAGCGGACGCGCGCACCGTCTCTGGACGATCCATACGGAGAACGTGCTCGAGGGCCAGCCGGCCCCCATGATCCGGTTCCAGACAGCCATGCTGCTGGCCGCCACGAACCGCCCCGACAGCGCGGCGGCCCTGCTCCGCTCCCTCGTGCCGCCCACGACGTGGCTCGGGCCGGTGACCGCGCGCGCGGCGTACGAGCTGGCGCGGCTCGAGGCGGCGGCGGGGAATGCCAGCGAGGCCGCGCGCCACTACCAGACGGCCATCAGGCTCTGGGAACGCGGAGGCGAGGAGGTGGCCGACTGGCTCGCACTCGCGCGCAACGGTCTCGCGCAGCTCGTGGCGGAGCCCGTCACGCAGAACTAGAAGCGCGGTCTGCCCTCCCTCGCATCACCGCGCCACGCTGCGCGGCACCGTCGTGGACGGCGCCGGGAGAGCGTTACGACTGGACGGGTTCCGTTCGCAGGACCGAATTGGCGATGTAGCCCACCAGCGCGCCGTCCGCGTAGAGCGCCCACCAGCCCTGGCGCATGTCGCTCACCTCGACCGCCAGGTTGGGCGCAAGCACCCGCACGACCTGAGAGGTGACGTCGCGCGCGGCGCGGACGTTGGCCCACTCGCTGGTCCAGCGCCTCACCAGGCCGGCCGCGGTGGCCGCTGCCGGAACCGGCGGAGGCGGCGTCCGCGGTCGGGGTTCGGCTGCGGGCGTCGAGTCAACCGGGAGTGCCGCCATGATGGGAGACGCCACCACCTCGACCGGGGCGGTGACCGGCAGCGACTCCGGCTCCGCCGCCGCCGGTGGGGGCGACGCCTGGACGGTCGGTCGGTCGGCGCCGAGGACGTCCCGGATGGAGGTCACGACACCCGACCGCCAGGCGGCAAAGCCCGCGGCGACGAGAACGACCAGCCCGGCGATCGCCGCGGCGGTCCACCCGGCCAGCCGCGCGGCGCGCACCCGATGGCCGCAGTAGGGACAGAGGACAGCGTCCCGCTCGATGTGCTTGTGACAGCGCCCGCACTCCCGGAGCGCACCCCAGTCGTGGGTCTCGAGCGGATTCTGGATGAGGACGCGGTGACACTGCGGGCAGGTGGTGGCAATGTCCAGCGCACGCGCGCCGCAGTGTGGGCACCGGATCATGACCATGATGCGCGAATCTAACGGTTTTCGGACGGTGGAGAATCCGGTTCACCGCGTCCCTGCTCCCGGAAGCGCTGGATCCGGGCCTCGTGCTCGGGCGGAACCAGCAGGTTGTCGGCGATCGCGGCAATCTCCTCGGCCTGCCGCCAGGCCAGCTCCAGCTCCACGAGCTCGCCCGCGAGCGCCCGCCGCTCCTGCTCCTCGTGCAGCGCCATCTCGAGCGCGAGCCTGGTGGGGGCGGCGAGCTTCCGGAGGGCCGCCCGTGCGTCCGCCCGCTTGTCTCCCGTGGGCAGAGCGAGACCGGCGCCCATGCGCTCCAGGAACGCCTCGGGGTGGCCGGCGGCCTCGATCGCGTCCACCGCCTGCCGGACGACCGGCTGGGACCCCACCCAGAGATTGGCGGCCGGCAGCAGGATTCCCGCCGCCCGCTCGGCCTCCGATCCGACGAACCGGACGTGGGCCTTGCGGTCGCGGATCGTCAGCAGCCATCCCTTCCCGTCGGGGTCGCGGTGCAGGCGCACCGATTCCAGCTGCGGGTTGCGGACCTTGAGGATCCGTCCGTCGGGCAGGCGAAGGCGGGCCCGCACGGGAGCGTTGATCAGTGTGTTCCACAGACCGCCGAAGGCGCCGACGCTGATCCCGGCAGCCGCGGCCCCGATCATCAGGGAGGCGCCGGCCGCCACCGCGGCCCCCGCGATCAGGAACGCCCGCCGGCGCCGCCGCCCGAACTGGTCGCCGTACCGCCACGCGGCGAACTCCGGTCGCATCGGTTCGCCGATACGGACCAACTCAAGCCCCTCGCGCAGCCGCGCCAGGCCGATCTGGTCGGTGGACATGCGGATGCGCGTGCCCCGGAACAGCCGCTCACAGGCCTCGAACGCCTCCCACCGCTCCTCGAGCGGAGTCAGGTTCCACCGCTCGCACTTGCGGCAGATCACCCACAGCCGGCCCTTGGCCGGGTCGAATGCGATCCGGCGCCCGACGGGGAACGTTTCGAGCACTTCGTTGCGCCCAAGGGAGTGATTGCAGAAGAGGCAGGTGGCGTACATGCGTCGAGGTGATCTACACCACCCTGAAACCGGAGTGAAGGGCCGTCGATTGAGCGCCACCGAGGTGGGTACGGTGGGAGCGGGTAGATTGGGCGCCGGATGACCACCCCCCCGTCGCGGTCCATTGCCGCCGGCCACGTCGCCCTCGCGTTCGTCCAGGTCGCGTTCGGCCTGCTGCCGATCTTCGCCACCTTCGTGTTCCGGCCGGGTGGCATCTCGCCGTTCGGTGTCGGGGCGTGGCGCGTGGCGGGCGGGTCCCTGGTGCTGGGCGTGCTGGCTGCGGCGGTCTACGGGCGGCGGGCGCTGCCGCGCCGGGAGGACCTGGTGCGGTTCGTCGCCTGCGCGTGGCTCGGCGTCGCGGTGAATCAGGGGCTGTTTCTCGTGGGTCTTGCCCGATCCACTCCGGTCAACGCGGCGCTCGTGATGGCCCTCATCCCGGTCTTCACGTTCACGATCGCGGCGGCCGTCCGGCAGGAGGTCTTCAACGGTCTCCGCGCCCTGGGCGTCGTGATCGCGCTGGCGGGCCTGCTGCCGCTGCTCTTCACCGACGGCTTCCACTCGCTGGGCCGCTACGGGTTCGGCAACCTGCTGATGGCCGCCAACGCGCTCTGCTATTCGTCCTACCTCGTGCTCGCCAAGCCGCTCACCCGGCGGTACCCGCCCGTCGTCATCATCGCGTGGACCTACCTGTTCTCGCTGGTGGCCCTGCCCGTGTTCATGCCAGGTCAACCGCTGCTGCCCACGAGGGGGGTGGCGTGGTGGGGGATCGCCTACATCGTGGCGTTCCCGTCGATCATCGCGTACCTGCTGAACGTGTTCGCGCTGGGCCGGCTGCGGGCGTCCACGACGGCGGTGTACGTCTACGGCCAGCCGCTCGTCACCGCCACCGCGTCATGGATCGTGTTCGGGGAGCGGCCCACGCCGGCCATGCTGCTGGCGGCCGGGGCGCTGTTCGTCGGGATCTGGCTGGTCGCGAGGCGTCCCCCGATACCGGAGACAGGTAAGGACGTGAGAACGTGAGAACGTGAGAACGTGAGGCCGTAAGGGCTGCCCGCCTGCCCTCGGTGCCCTCACAACCGCTCGTGTGCGGCCCTCGCGTGCCCGGCTACATGCTCCCCGATGAGGATCTTGCTGATCTCCTCACGCTGGATCTGGTTGGTGCCCTCGTAGATCTGCGTGATCTTCGCGTCCCGCATGTACTTCTCGATGGGGTAGTCCCGCATGTAGCCGTATCCGCCGAACACCTGGACGGCATCGGTTGTCACTTGCATGGCCATGTCGCCCGCGAAGCACTTGGACATCGCCGAGTAGATGGTGGGTCGCTCCCTCGGGTTGGAATCGACGTACCGGGCGGTGGCGTACACGAGCGCGCGGGCCGCTTCCACCCGCATGGCCATGTCGGCGAGCACGAACCGCAGGCCCTGGAAGGACGACACCGGCGAGCCGAACTGGCGGCGCGTGATGGCATAATCCACCGCCAGGTCGAGCGCGCCCTGCGCGATGCCCACCGCCTGGGCGGCCACACCGGGCCGGGACGCGTCGAACGTCCGCATGGCGGTAATGAATCCCGTGCCCTCGCGTCCGATGAGGTTCTCCGCCGGCACCCGGCAGTCCTCGAAGATCAGCTCCCGCGTGGCCGAGGCGCGGATGCCCATCTTGTCTTCCTTCTTCCCGAACGTGAACCCCGGAGTGTCCTTCTCCACGATGATGACGCTCGAGCCGCGCGGGCCCTTGGCGGGGTTCGTCATCACGACCACCGTGTAGACTTCGGCCTCTCCGCCGCCCGTGATCCAGATCTTGGTGCCGTTCAGTACGTAGTGATCGCCGTCGCGCACGGCGGCGGTGCGGATGCCTGCCGCGTCGGATCCGGCCTGCGGCTCCGTGAGCGCAAAGGCCGCCAGCCGCTGCCCCGACGCCACGGCAGGCAGGAACCGCCGCTTCTGCTCGTCGGAACCGCCCAGGATGATCGGAAGCGCCCCGAGGGCGCTGCCCGCGAAGGCGAGCGCGATGCCGCCGCACGCCTTGGACAGCTCCTCCGTCACGAGGACCATGTTCATGGTGCGGCTGTCGCCGGCGACGCCCCCATAGGCGTCGTCCACGAAGACGCTAAAGAGGTCCGCTTCGGCGAGCTTGCGGACGATCGGCCACGGAAACTCCCCGGTCCGATCGTACTCCGCGGCCACGGGACGGACCTCGTTGTCGGCGATGCTGCGCGCGAGGTCGCGGATCGCGCACTGCTCGTCGGTCAGGAAGTAGTCGAGCACGCGCGGGTCTCCTCAGGTGCCGGTGCGGGGGAGGCTGAGCCGGGCTGCGTTCACGCCGTCGGCATCTCCGGCCAGAGGTAGGGCTCCTGCACCCAGGCCTTCCCGTCCTGGAAGAGGATGCGGAAGCGGTCGTCCGGCCGCCGGTCGTCGAACGAGCTGACATCAATCGTCCCGCGCAGCGAGCCCCGCGCGGCCAGCGCGTCCAGCCGAGCCACCAGGAGTCGCGGATCGAGGTTCACGTCACGCATCGTGACGCGGACCGATCCCGATTCGGTAACGGCTTGGAAGTCGCCCTCGGGGTAGAGCCCTTCGTAGGTGTCAGCCGCCAGCTGGAGCTTCCGAGCGGCTGCCTCGGCATCCGCGGCCGCCAGCGTGATGCTCCCGTTGAGCCGGCAGTAGACCCCCTCGATGGGGATTGGCCCGGATTCGGAGTATTGGCGCTTGCGCGCGGTATCGAAGTCCGGTTGCGCCCAGTCCAGACGAATGGCGCCGCCCGGTTCGACGCGAATCCGAACGAGGTGGGGGGTGTCCTCGGTGTGGACCAGCAACTCGCCGCCCGCGATCCCGCCGTGCGCGTCGACGGGGATCTCGGCGATCATGCGCACCAGCTCGCCCGCAATCGTCGGGAGGGTCGGGCCCGCGGTCGGCTGGACATGACGGACCACGATCGCTCCGGCCCTCTGGTCGAACTCCAGCCACTCGCCCGGGAGGGCGCTCAATCGGCGTCCGACCTCGGCGGGAAGGGTGCCCACGAGCACCCGACCATGACAACCCTCTTCGTAGAACATTGCGGCCTCCCGGTCATCGAGCGGCGGCGCGGTGTCGCGCCGCACGCCGCATCACCGGGCATTCTGGCGTCCGCACGTTAAGAAAGTGAATGAAGAGTATGAAGAACTGGTGAACGGCCGATCGGGCGCTCTCGTCGGGCAGCGGAGGCGGGACAACCGGGGCCCTCCTCCCTCGGAGCCCGTAGAGTGACTACGCTCGGGGCGAGCGGTCCGATGGGCGGCGCGGCCCCTCTCGGCGCTCGGTCGCACGCCGCTCGAGGGCGCCCCGGCGGTTCTCACCGGACCGCGTCGGCCGCAGGCCGGCCGCGGGGGCGTCGCGGAGGGTGCGACGCTCGGTGCCGGACCGCCGGTCGAACAGCGTGCGGCGATCCACCAGGATGCCGGACGGGAACCAGAACTTCCGGCGGGCCGCCCAGCGGCGATCGTCGGCCGAATGGTCCATTGGCGTCACTCCCCCCTTGAGTACCTGACACGAAGCGCCTTCCCCGCGGGCCCAATGATGCGAAACCGGTGCCACGGCCGCCAGTCCCACTTCATGAATGCTTCTCCCCCGGTTCATCGGCGCTTCAGTCTCGCCTGCCGATTCTACCCGGGGCAGCACGCGGCCTCATGGGAGGGAACGATGACGCTGTTGGACGAGCGCAGGCCGGACGGCGCGAGCCCGTTCGAAGACCATGACTGCGGGCACCTGCCGTGCCCGCCGTGGCTGGAGGGCGACGCCGAGGATGGAGAGCCTGTGGCTGCGGCGCCGCAGCCCGAGCTGGAGCCCGAGCTGGACGCTCGGCATCACGTGCATGACCTCTGGTGCGTGCTGGGACTCGGCGAAACGGAGTGACGGTGGCGGGCGGTCAGCCCGTCTCGTGCCAAGCTATTTCCCCGCGGTAACCGCATCCCGGGCACTCGACCCGGGTCTCCGGGCCGTGCAGCCGCACCCGGTGTCCTGACGCGGGACATACGCCATACATGCGTCCCAGATCCCGCCGCGTCCCCGCGGCGGGATTCGTTTCCATGGGTCCCCGATACACCACGGTGAACTTCGCGGGCCGCTCGCGCCGGACCTCAACGAGTCGGGTCGGCACGCGCACGTTCCGGTTTCGCATGACCAGAATCACGCTGCCGTCCGGGCGGTTGTCCTCGATCACCGGGTACCACGCGCCGGCTCGCAGCACCTTGCGGGCGAACGGAGCGGTGATGGACCAGGGACGGGCCCACGCCACGGGGCGCGGGTGGTCGGCGGGGAGGGGGGGAAGGTCGTGCGGGGAATCGTCGTCGGTCATGATCGCGAGCGCACGTGAGGGGGCCGGGTGGTTCGGTCGAGCCTGGCTGACCGGACGTCGGACGCGGGAAGATCGCCCCCAACGTGACTGGGCACCGTGACCAAGGGCACAAGGTTGGGCATTGGGGCCCGCCCTCGGGGCGAGGTGGCGGTGGGACACTCAACTGCCGGAGGGCTGTGGCGGCCGGTGGACATGGGGAGAGCCGTACTCCCCATGGGCAAGATGGCTGCTCCATGCTAACTCCATAAGATGTAATGGTTTACTGCTGAACTCCGAGCGATTGGAGCGGCATTTGCTGTGGCATGCATGGTGCTCAATATCACGGTCGCAGATGTGACGGGATCCGCGCCGGCACGCGCGATCTGGGTCCGACTTGTTCAAACGGGGTGACCTATGCTCCCTTTCCGAACGGCTATATCAGCCTTGGTGATACTCTCGGCCCTTGCCGCTAACGCGACCGCACAGAGCCACCTCGGTGACTGGTGGGTTGATGCTGATAACCCCACGATGCAGTTCCCTCTCATGCCCGGGTCTCCCCCGTTCGACGCTACCAGCGCGGACTTTGTGAAGGCCGTCGCGTCGGGTTCGGGGTGGGGGGGGACGTTCACCAGCCTCGCCAGTGGAGATCTCCGGGGGACTGTGGGGATGCGGAAGTTCGGGTGGACGCTCGACATGGCCCGGCAGCGATACCAAGCCATGGCCTACCTGGCCACACAACTGCGTCCCGAGAATCGCCCTCAGTGGACCGTGATCCGTGGGGCCATCTGGTACCTCATGGCTGAAGGCCCGGTGAACCCGGAGTTTGCGAGGCTCGGCTTGTCGGGCCAGATCTCAGCGCTGGCTGAACGCGCCGCCCTGGAGGTGGCAGCCAATCCCGACGCGTTGGACCTCTCCGAGTGGGCGGTCGTCTCCAACGCTGCAGGGACGCAGGAAATGCTGGTTCAGGGGGTCCCACAGGATCTCGTGGCCGATACTGTCGTGCCGGAGCCAGAGGTCCTGATTCTGCTGGCGACGGGCCTGCTGACCCTGGGCGCGATCGCGTATTTGCGAGGGTTCTCGGCCTGAGTGCCGTGCAGTGAGCCGGCCGGCGACCCCCGTGGTCGCCGGCCGGTTCGCGCGTGGGTGGGCGAGGGTCGCGGGTGTGGATTCGCGTGCTCATCTGGACGCATCACTGCGGCGGCGGACCGACGGCGATGTGGCGCTGTCCTGCCGTCCATGAAGGACCCAATACTTTAACGCTAGCCGTCAACATATTGTGGCGTATTGACTTACGACACTTTCCCCCTCCTGTTGATGGTGGAGCCGCCGCTTGGCATAGCCTGTGCGTAACGTCACACCGGCGGCGAGGTGTATCCGCCGACGACCGTGAACCCGGGGAGACCAGGAGGTCTCAGGTGCGATTGCTTCGAAGTGTGCTAGCAGTGGCGTTGCTCGTCGCCGTATCGGTGCCGGCGGCGGCGCAAACGTCGGGGAAGTTCAAGTTCGTCACCGGTAACCCGTATCCCACGCAACCGACGCTCGCGGTGCCGGGGTCCGGCACCTACTACACGAGCATCTACCGCGGTCAGTTCCTGTCCGGCGGCCCGACGACCGCGCAGATCGACATCTTCTGTGTGGACTTCTTCCGCTCGGTGGGCGCGGGCAACGAGTGGAACGCGTGGTTCTCGCCGCTCTCGGGTGATCTGTCCAAGACCTACGGGATGCAGTTCCGTGGCTGGGACCAGGCCATCGCGGCCCAGCGCTACCGCGCCGCGGCGTGGCTTGCCACCCAGTTCGGAAGCCCGGCCGGCGGGTACGACGGTGCGGAGAAGGGCCAGTGGCCAGTGCTGCAGGCGGCCATCTGGAGCCTGATGGGGAAGAGCGCCGATGGGTCGACGACGGCCTTCTCGCTCTCGGGCTTCTCGAATCCCCTGGGGAGCACTGCGGCGGGCTACCTCAACACGGCCCTGGCCGCCGGTAACGCGACCGACTTCGTCGCGCAGTCGAGCAATTGGACCGTCATCTCCGACGTGGGTGCGACGGCCACGAGTGGCAAGCAGGAGTTCCTCACTCAGCAGAGTGTTGTACCCGAGCCGGAAACCGTCATTCTGCTGGTCACGGGCCTCCTGGCACTTGGCGCGGTGGCATACTTCCGGGGCTTCAGCGCTTAGCAGTCGCAGCATTCGGTTCACGGTCGGAAGCGGCGTCCCTCCCTTGCGGTAGGGCCGCCGCTTCGCTTTTCTCCTAGGGAACTCCTCAGGCAACCATCCCGGAAACGGAGCCCCCGCCTCCGATGCACGATCACGAGCGTTCGCACTCCGACCTCCGGGCCATTGCCTGGCCCGTGTACCTCGCAGGCATCCTCACGGCCCTGCTCCCGATGGTGGATCTCCTGGCGAGCGTCTGGCCGCCCCGTCTGGGGCAGGTGGAGTGGCGCTTCGGCACGCTCGGACTCCTCTCGGGATTCACGCTGTCGCCGCTGCTCGGCCTCGTCATGTGCATGGCGGCCGCCGCGGTGCTCGAACACCGGGTCGTCCAGCGCGTCCTGGCCGTGCTGGCGTTGTTCGGGGCGGTCGCGATGGTGGGGTCCATCGTCGTCTTTTCCCTGGACTGGCTGCAGTTCCGGGCGGCGGCGCCCGCCGAGGCCCGGACGGGCATGGACGTGGGATCAGTGAAGGCCATCATCAAGCACGCGCTGGTGGCTGCGAGCCTGATCTGGCTCGGGATCGCCGGATGGCGCGCGGGCCGGCGCGAACACCGTGCACGCCGCGCTACGCCGCCGCCCCTCGTCCGGGATGCGGCGCAGCCATAGCGCTGACCGCGATCGTCCCTGCGCGATTGGTTCGCACAGCAGATCGGAGAGCGGGGTGGCCTTCCCATCGGCCTGCCGGACGCCGGGCAGGGTCCCTCGACTCCTGCGGCTGACGCCGCCACCTAGGGTTCGTCCTCGGCATCTGCCGTCCGGCAGTCGCCCGTGACTCCCGCCGCGCCTCTCCGGACCCGCCTGCTCGTCCCCGGGTAGACACTACGAAGCCGATTCGGCAACTTGCCCACGCTGCGTCATTCCCGCGGGAGCGATAACGTGCGGATCCAACGGAGACACACGCGCGCGGTGACGGGCGGCCACAGGACCGGTACGGCGGCGGTGCGCCACACTGGGGGTGCGGAAGGGACATGACCAGCTCCGCCGCGCAGGCCCCTGGCCCGGACCTGGGCGGCCGCCTCGCCGCCGCCCTCGCGCCGAGCTACGAGCTGCGTGAGCTGCTTGGACGGGGCGGCTTTGGCGAGGTGTACGCCGCGTGGGACACCCACCTCAAGCGCGAAGTCGCCATCAAGACGCTCCGTCCCGAACTGGCGTTCCAGGAGGACGTGGTTCGACGATTCCGCCGGGAGGCGGAGGCGGCTGCCCGACTGCACCATCCCTGCATCCTCCCGGTCTTCGCGGTCGGTGAGCTGGACGGACTGGTGTGGTTCACGATGCCGCGAGTCCACGGGGAGTCGCTGCGGGACTGGCTCCGGCGGGAGCCCCAGCCGCCCATCGGGGAAGTGCGCCGCATTCTGGCCGACGTCGCCGGGGCCCTGCACGTGGCGCACGAGGCGGGCGTCGTCCACCGCGACATCAAGCCCGACAACATCCTGCTCGAGGGCGACGAGCGGCGGGTCCTCGTGACCGACTTCGGGATCGCGAAGGCGCTCGACGGGGGCGACTCCGCGATCACCGCCACGGGCATGGCGATCGGCTCGCCCGACTACATGAGCCCCGAGCAGGCGGCGGGGGAGCCGCTCGACCACCGCGCCGACGTCTACTCACTGGGAGTCGTGGGATACGAGATGATCGCGGGGCAGCTCCCCTTCGGGGAGGGAACCGTCGCCACCGTGCTGCTGCGTCACGCGCGGGAAGCCGCGCCGTCGCTGCTCGACCTGCGGCCCGCTTGCCCGGCTTCGCTCTCCACGGCCATCGCGCGCTGCCTCGAGAAGATCCCCACGGCACGCTGGGGCTCGATGGCCGAGTTGCGCGAGGTGCTGCTGACGGCCCGGCGCGACTCCGGCCCGGAGAGCAGCCAGGCGGCTTCGCCATCGGTCGATCGCGGGCTCGTGGCTCGGGGTGCCGCCTACGCCCTGAGCATCGCGGTAGCGGTCACGCTGGACCTCACGCGGACCCTCCCGTGGCTCCTGAGTCCGATGGTGGCGGGCGCCGTGGCCCTGGCCGTTGCCCTCGAGGTTGGCCGGCTGCGCACGCTGGGGCGGGACTGGCGCGCGGCGTTCGGCCGCGCTCCCTCCACGCCACCTCGCCCGTCGTCGCCGACGCCCGCGGCCACGGCCCGGTTCAGCGCCTGGGCGCCGGTCGTGAGTCGCGTGCTGGCCGATCGGGTCGTGGTGCGCGGGATGGTGGCCCGGCTGCCGGCCGCCGAACGGCGCGGAATTCAGGACCTGCTGC
>DAINBS010000057.1:0-7783 GCA_036732805.1 Gemmatimonadales bacterium
CGAGAACGTCCGGCAGGCGCTCGGCAAGGACTTCCTCTCGAAGGCGGCCGCGGCGTTTGCCCGCGCCGCCGCCGCCGACCCGACCTTCGCGCAGCCGGTGATCGAGCTCGCCGACGCGGCCCGGCGCCAGCGGGTGCGGCAGCGTCTCGACGTGGCGCAGGGCGCGCTGCGCGCGGCCGCGGCGACCTCGGCCGGGCGGATTCCGGCGCTGCAGCTCGCCCGGGGGCGGGTCGAGCGGGAAATGGGGGAGGGCGATTCCGCCCTGGCCGCCTTCGCGGCGTACCGCGACGTGGGTGGGGACCGCGGCGTGGCCCTGCTCGAGCGGGCGCGCACGTTGTACTACCTCCGGCGCCTGGGCGAGGCGCACGACGTGTATTTCGAGGCGGCGGCGGCTCCGCTGTCCGACGAAACGCGCGCGGAGTACCGGGCGGATCTCCTGTGGATCCTGACGCCGGACGAACGGACCGCGTTCGACGCCGTACCCGCCGCTGACGTGCGCGCCTGGCTCGAGCGCTTCTGGGCGGAACGGGAAGCGCAGGACGTGCGGGTGGCCGGGGAGCGTCTGGCGGAGCACTACCGACGGTATTACTACGCCTGGCGGCATTTCCGGTTGGTGAGCCGGCACCGGCGCTACACCAACGAGCCGTTCCGCAGCGATCAGGAGCTGCTCGACGATCGGGGTGTGATCTACCTCCGGCACGGGGAGCCCGACAACCGCGCGCGCTTCGTGTCCCCCCAGGTCGAGCCGAACGAGTCCTGGCTGTACCTCTGGTCCGGAGACCGGCGGATCTTCCACTTCGTGGCGCGCGGGGACGTCCAGGACTACAAGCTCGTCGAGAGCCTCAGCGACGTGCTGGGCGACGACGCGATCGCGTGGCAGGCGGCGGGCCGGCTGCCCCCGCTCGCGGCGGAACTGTACGACTCGCGCGCGCACCTCGACCCCGCCTATCGCACGCTCGCGCAGAACACGACCGTGCAGGGCACCGGTCTCGCGAGCGAGCGTCGCGCGGGGCGGCAGGCGATCGAGGCGGGCACGACCAGCGACGGCTATCCGCTCCGGTTCGAGGGCGCGCTGCAGTCGACGATCCAGGTGTACGCGGTCGGCGGCCCCGAGCGGGTCGGGCGCGCCCTGCTCGTATTCGCGATCCCGGGCCGCCGGCTCGTGGGGCAGGCACGGCCGGGCGGCATCCAGTATCCGATCGAGCTGCGGGTCTCCCACGTCGGGTCGGATGGCGCAGCGCTCTGGCTCGACACGTTGCGGGTGTTTCGGGCGGACGCGCCGCTCACCGGGGACCAGATCCTGGGCGGGTTCGTGGAGTTCCCGGTGCCCCCGGACACCCATGCGCTGCGGGTTGCCATGCTCGAGCTGGGAGGGGTCGCCGGCGACGTGCTGGATGTGACCGGGTTCGTCGTCCCCGATTTCCGGGCGAACGACCTGGTGCTGTCGGACCTGGTCCTGGGCGACCGCGTGGGAGGGCTCCAGTGGATTGTGTCGGAGGACACAGTCCGGCTGAATGCCAGGGGCGCATATGCAGAGGGTGCGGAGGCGGAGCTGTACTACGAGTTGCACGGGCTGACGGCGGGGACGCCCTACCGGGCCCGCATCGAGGTTCGGGGACAGGGCGGGGGATCCATCTTCGCGAGAATCGGTCGGCTGTTCGGGGGCGGTCCCCCCGTGGCGCTCGGCTTCGAGGGCATCGCCACGAACACGCCGCATCGGGCGCAGCAGACGGTCAATCTCGCCCCGCTCCGGCCCGGGAACTACGTCCTGACGCTCTCGATCGAAATCCCCGGCCGGGAAGCGCGCGCGCGGCGAGAGGTCCCGCTCCGCATCCTCGCCCGCTGACCGCTTGCGGGGCGCGGCGCCGCGCTCCTACGTTGCACGGTTGGGAGGGCGAGGGTGTTCTGTTCCCGGTGCGGCCATTCGCTGACGGAAAGCGCGCGGTTCTGCCCTTCGTGCGGGCTGGATCTCGCGGCGGCCACGCCCATCGCCCGGGTGAGTACGCAGCCCATCGGCGACAAGGCCGAGGTGGATCTCGTCCGCGAGGCGCTGCAAGTCGAGTACGAGCTGCTGGAGGAACTCGGCCGGGGCGGGATGGCGATCGTGTACCGCGCCCGCGAGCGGCAGCTCGAGCGCGAGGTCGCGATCAAGGTCCTCCCGTTCTCGCTGGCGTTCGACGCCGAGTTCGTCGAGCGCTTCCAGCGCGAGGCGCGCACCGCCGCCCGGCTCGAGCACCCCAACATCATCCCCATCTACCGCGTCGGCCGCTCGGGGCGGGTGATCTACTTCGTGATGAAGATGCTTCGCGGGCAGTCGCTCTCGCGCATCCTCTCGGCCCGCGGCGCGCTGACCCCGCTCGAGATCCGGCATCTGCTGGTCCACACGGCCGGCGCGCTCGGCTTTGCGCACCGCCACGGCATCGTGCACCGCGATATCAAGCCCGACAACATCATGTTCGACGAGATGGGCCACCCGGTGCTCACCGACTTCGGGATCGCCAAGGCGGCCTCCGGCACCCGGCTCACGGGCACCGGCATGTCCATCGGCACGCCGCACTACATGAGCCCGGAGCAGGCGCGCGCGCAGCCCCTCGACGGCCGCAGCGACCTCTACTCGCTGGGGGTGGTGGCGTTCCAGTGCCTGATCGGCCACGTGCCGTTCGACGGCGAGGACGCGTTCTCGATTGGCTACAAGCACATCATGGAACCGATCCCCGAGCCGCGGATCGAGACGGCCGAGGGCCGGCGCCTGTTCAGCGTGATCCGACGCATGTTCGAGAAGAAGCCGGAGGAGCGGTATCAGACGACGGAGGACCTCGTTCGCGACCTCGAGGGCGGCCGGCCGTCAGTCACCCTGCTGGAGCTGGACCCGGGAGCGGGCGAGACCCTGGCGCTCACGCCAGAGCAGACCGCCGCGGTGGCGGGTACCGCTCGGCGCTCCACCCCGCAGGCCGCCCCCACGGCCCCCCGGACGCCCTCAGCGCCCGTCGCGCCGCCGCCCCAGCTGGCGGCCTCCAGCACGCCGGTCACCCTGGCTCCGCGACCGGCGGTCCGGCCCCCGCGGCGAGCCGCGGGGCGGAAGCCGAGCGGCGGGCTGCTCGTGGCCACTGGGGTGCTCCTGGCGATCGGGGCCGGAGGTGCGGGCGGGTACTTCCTCTATACCGAGGTGCTCAACGCTCCCGCGCCGGCGACCGCGGCGGCAGCCCCGCCGGGGGAGGTCGACCTCTCGGTGGTCACGAAGCCGCCCATCGATCCTGCCCTCGTGGCGCTGCGCGACTCGCTCAGTCGGGCCGAGGCCGAGCGGTTGCGCGCCCTGCCCGACAGCGGGTGGCTGGTGGTGCGAGGAGTACCGGCCGGCGGCCGGCTGTTCGTGAGCGAGCGCGCGTTCCGGGACACCGTGCTCTGGCTGGGCGTGGGCACGCAGAAGATCCGGGTGTCGGCCACCGGATTCCAGAACTTCGACGGCTCGGTGGCCATTCCCAAGGCGGACACGGTCACCTACGACGTCGTGATGGCGGCCAGTCCGCCGCCGGCATCGCGGCCGGTGGTGACCCAGCGCCCGCCAGCGACGCGGCAGCCGGCCGCGCCGGCGGGCCAATGCAGGGACCCGCGCCAGCAGACCTACAACCAGAACCAGCTGTGCTGGGATGCGGCGCCACGGCTCCTGGGCAACGCGCTCGTGCCGGTGCCCGGAGGCGAGATCCAGTCCACCCGGCCCGTCTACGTCCTGGTCCATGTGGGGGCGGACGGCGCCGCGATCAACGCCTTCCCCACGGCTACGCAGGGCGACGACCCCGCGTTCATGCGGCTCGCGGTCCGGTACGCGCGCGGTGCCCGCTTCGAGCCGGCGCGGAAGGCCGGCGCGCCGGTCGAGTCGTGGTTCCGCTTCCGGCTCGCGCCGCAGCCCCGCCAGTGATCCACCCAACCGCGTTCATCGCGGCCGGCGCCGTGGTGCTGGGCGACGTCACCCTGGGGCGGGACGCGTCCATCTGGTACAACTGCGTGGTCCGGGGTGACATGGCGCCCATCGTGATCGGCGACGAGACGAACATCCAGGACCTGACGATGGTGCACGTGGACGAGAGCGTGCCGTGCACGGTCGGGCGGCGGGTTGGGGTGGGCCACCGCGCCATTCTCCACGGCTGCACCATCGAGGACGAGGTGCTCGTGGGGATGGGGGCGGTGCTGCTCAACGGGGTCTCGGTGGGGCGCGGTTCGGTGATCGGCGCCGGCGCGGTCCTGACCGAGGGCATGCGGGCGCCGGCGGGGTCGCTGGTGCTTGGCGTGCCCGCGCGGGTGGCGCGTCCGGTGGACGAGGCGCTCGCGGCGCGGGTACGCCGGACGTGGGAGCACTACGTGGCGGAGGCGCGACGGCATCGCGCGGGCGCGGTGCCCAGGCACCCACCGACCATCACGGAAGGTTTGTGATGTTGATTGCCGGGATCGCAGGCAGAATGCGGCTCCGGCGTCGTCTTGCGTGGTCGTTTTGTTGCACCTACTTTGACCCTCCACGTCGCGCCATTCCGAGGGCGCGCCTGCAGGTCCGCCGTCGCGGGTTCTTGAGTACGTTTCGTTCATCAGCATCACATTGATCACGGGCTTTGGGGAAGAGGGCCATCATGGGCATTGCCGGCGATTCGACGAAGCGGGCACCGCTCGCGCTCAGCGACAACGCGCTCACCGTCCTGAAGCGCCGCTATCTGGTGAAGGATGAGCAGGGCAAGCCCGCCGAGTCGCCGGAAGACCTGTTCTGGCGCGTCGCCTCCACGATCGCCGAGCCCGACGCCCGCTACGGCGCGAGCGCCAAGGCCGTGGAGGCACTGGCCGAGACCTTCTATGAGCTGATGGCCTCGCGGGTCTGGATGCCCAACAGCCCGACCCTGATGAATGCCGGCCGGCCGCTGGGCCAGCTCTCCGCGTGCTTCGTGCTGCCGGTCGAGGACGCGCTGTCGAACGGCCGGAGCGGGATCTACGACACGCTCCGCAACATGGCGCTGGTGCACCAGTCCGGCGGCGGGACCGGCTTCTCGTTCTCGCGGCTCCGCCCCAAGAACGACGTCGTCCGGTCCACCATGGGGGTCGCGTCCGGGCCGGTGTCCTTCATGTCGCTGTACGACGCGTCCACCGACGTCGTGAAGCAGGGTGGCACCCGCCGCGGGGCGAACATGGGCATCCTCCGCGTCGATCACCCCGACATCATCGACTTCGTGACCTGCAAGGACGACACGACCAAGATCACGAACTTCAACATCTCGGTCGCGGTCACCGAGGCGTTCATGCAGGCGGTGCACGCCGGCACCGAGTACGATCTCCTGCACCCGCGCACCGGCGTGGTGGTGGGGCAGCTCGACGCGCGCGACGTGTTCGCCAGGATCATCCACGGCGCGTGGAAGACCGGGGAGCCCGGCGTGTTCTTCATCGACGAGGCCAACCGGTACAATCCGGTCCCCCGGCTGGGTGCGTACGAGGCCACGAACCCCTGCGGCGAGCAGCCGCTGCTGCCGTACGACGTCTGCAACCTGGGCTCCATCAACGTCGGCCTGTTCGTGAAGAACGGTGACGTCGACTGGGACGGGCTGCGGCAGGCCGTGCACCTCTGCACGCACTTCCTCGACAACGTCATCGACGCGAACAAGTACCCGCTCGAGGAGATCACCGCCCTGGCGCGGCAGATCCGCCGGATCGGTCTGGGTGTGATGGGCTGGGCCGACCTGCTGGTCCGGCTGGGGGTCTCCTACGACTCGGCCGAGGCCGTGGACCTGGGGCGCCGGCTCATGGCCTTCGTGGACGAGGAGTCGAAGGTCGAGAGCGAACGGCTGGCCGCCAAGCGTGGCGTGTTCCCGGCGTGGGAGGAGAGCATCTGGGGGCCCGACGAGACGTGCGCGCGCGACGCCGAGGGGAACCGCGTCCGGCCCATGCGGCGCCTGCGCAACTGCAACCTCACCACGGTGGCGCCCACCGGGACGATCTCCATCATCGCGGGCTGCGCCTCGGGCATCGAGCCGCTGTTCGCGGTGGCGTTCATGCGCAACCAGGCCGGCGTGCTGATGCCCGACGTCAACGACGACTTCGTGCGCATCGCCCGGCGCGAGGCCTGGTACTCCGACGCCCTCATGCAGCAGATCGCCGAGCAGGGCCACATCCACTTCAACGAAGTGCCGGCGAAGTGGCAGCGGGTGTTCGTGACGGCCCACGACGTGACGCCGGAGTGGCACATCCGGACGCAGGCGGCGTTCCAGGAGTGCACGGACAGCGCCATCTCCAAGACGTGCAACTTCCCCAACAGCGCCTCCGAAGAGGACGTGCGGCAGATCTACGAGCTCGCGCACGAGCTGGGGTGCAAGGGGGTCACGGTGTACCGGGACGGCTCGCGCGAGATGCAGGTTCTCTCGACGGGCAGCACGGCCCGGAAGGTGTCGGCGGAAGCGGGAGGGGCGGCGGACCCGCCGGACGTCCGGGCCGCGGCCGATCTCAAGGCCACGATTGCGGAGCTGGAAGCCGAGCTGGGGCGGACGCGCAAGCAGCTGCACGAGGTGGAGTCCGAGAACCTGCAGCGCCGCCAGAAGCGGTCGCGGCCGGAGCTGCTGCGCGGCACGACCCGGCGGGTGGAGACGCCGCTCGGCACGATGTACGTCACGATCACCGAGGACGATCGCGGCCAGCCGTTCGAGGTGTTCATGACCCTGGGCAAGGCGGGCGGTGCCCTCGGCGCCGACGTCGAGGCCATTGGCCGGCTCATCTCGCTCAGCCTGCGGTCCGGGATCCCGATCACCGAGATCTACCGGCAGCTGCGCGGCATCTCGTCCGATCGCGTCACGGGCCTGGGCCCCAACAAGGTGCTGTCGGTGCCGGATGCGATCGGCATCGCCATCGAGCGGTGGATGCACGAGAAGCAGGGCGTGCAGCAGGATCTGCTCGAAGCGCCGGAGGCGTCCCGGGCCACGCCGGTCACGGTAACGCCCCCCAGGGCCATGGGCCTCGGAGGGACGATGTCCCAGGGAGCCCCGCACGACGCCGACCAGCACGTGGGCGCCTGCCCCGACTGCGGCTCACAGCTCGAGTACGCCGAGGGCTGTGTGAAGTGCCACGTGTGCGGGTACAGCGAGTGCGGGTGAGGCAGGCGCGGAAGGGCGGAGGGGTAGCAGGGCAGGGGGCGGCGGTGACGCCGCCCTTTGTGCTGGCGTCCCCACCCCGCCGCGGCGGCTGCGGGGCGGTCCTTCGTCCATTACCTTATGCGGCATGCGACGGCTGACCTCCTTCTTCCGGGCCCTGCGGGACGAGCGGCGCACGCTCGGCTGGGGGGGGCTCGTCCGGAAGCGCGGCTGGAGGCTCGTCGCGATCGTCGTTGCCTACTACCTCGTCCGGGACGTCCTGCTCTATATCGTGCTCCCGTTGGGCGTCGCGGCCGGGATCAGCCGGTAGCTGCGGAGGAGTGCATGGAGCCGAAACAGTGGGCACGAGTGCGGCAGGCGGGGGCGCACGGTCTGCGCCGGGGCGCCTGGTACGCCGTCGTGAACGCCTCGAAGCCGACCATCGTCTTCCTCGACGTGAATCGCCGGAACGTTGCCATGGACCGGTCGCTCCTCGACATCCAGCCCGCCGTACCCAGCAAGTGGAGCGTCGTGGCGCTGCCTGAGCGCCAGCCGCCCCGCCGGTCCGACTGGGTGGACCTCGAGGCCACCTACGGCGTCTGCCCGCAGTGCCGCGCGCGGGCCAACCTGGCCGCCGGGGCCGCCGACGCGCGGTGCGAGCACTGCGGCGGGCAGTTCGCCATCGACTGGGA
>DAINBS010000057.1:7883-11998 GCA_036732805.1 Gemmatimonadales bacterium
CATGCCACGCCGACAGACAGTAACGACGTTCGTGGGCCCGGTGCCGGTCGGTTCCGGCCACCCGGTCGTCGTGCAGTCGATGACCAACACCGACACCGCGGACGTGATGCGGACGGTGGAGCAGGTGGCGGCGCTGGCCGAGGCCGGGAGCGAGCTGGTCCGGGTGACGGTGAACAACGAGGCCGCGGCCCAGGCCGTTCCCGACATCGCCGAGCGGCTCCGGGACCTGGGCGTGCCGGTTCCGCTGATCGGCGACTTCCACTACAACGGCCACCTCCTGCTGCCGCAGCATCCGGCCTGCGCGGCCGCGCTCGCCAAGTACCGGATCAACCCCGGGAACGTCGGTGCCAAGCGGCGCGACGAGAACTTCCGCACCATCATCCGCGTGGCGCTCGAGCGGGACAAGCCGGTCCGGATCGGAGTCAACTGGGGCTCGCTCGACCGGCAGCTCCTCACCGACCTGATGGACGCTAACGCCCGCCTGGCCCGGCCGCGGGAAGCGCGCGACGTTATGCTCGACGCCATGGTGGAGAGCGCCATGCGGTCGGCCGAGCTCGCGGAGGAAACCGGGCTGTCCCACGACCGGATCATCCTGTCGGCGAAGATCTCGCGCGTCCGGGACCTCGTGGACGTCTACCGGCTGCTGGCCCCACGGTCCGACTACCCGCTCCACCTCGGCCTCACCGAGGCGGGCATGGGTTCGAAGGGCATCGTCGCAAGCGCCGCGGGCCTCGCCCTCCTCCTCACCGACGGGATCGGCGACACGATCCGGGTCTCCCTCACGCCGCGCCCCGGCGGCGACCGGGCCGACGAGGTCCGGGTCGCCCAACAGGTGCTCCAGGCGCTCGACCTGCGGAGCTTCACTCCCCAGGTGGCCGCCTGCCCCGGATGCGGGCGCACCACGAGCACGTTCTTCCAGGAGATGGCCGAGGAGATTCAGGGCTACCTGCAGCGCCAGATGCCCGTATGGCGGGAGCGCCACCCGGGGGTCGAGACCCTCAACGTGGCGGTCATGGGGTGCGTCGTGAACGGCCCCGGCGAGTCCAAGCACGCGGACATCGGGATCTCCCTGCCCGGCACGTCCGAGGAGCCCAAGGCCCCCGTGTACGTGGACGGCGAGCTGTTCCGGACGCTCAAGGGCGACGGCATCGTCCGGGAGTTCATCGCGATCCTCGACGAGTATGTAACCCGGCGGTTCGGGGCGGCTGCCGCCCGCAGGTGACGTTGTCCACCGCCATCCACATCGTTTCCCCCAGCTGTCCACATGGGGTGGCCGTCGAACCGCGCTCGGGAGGGCGATGACAGACAGCCTGTCCACATCGTGTGGATGGCGCCGCTCGTCGCTTTCCACGGTCGCCACCGCGCTCCTCGCGCTGGCGCTTGCGGGCGGGGGTACGCCGGCCGCCGCGCAGTCCGAGGGTGCGATCCGAGGCACCGTGCGGGATGCCCGCACGGAGCAGGAGATTGCCCGTGCGACGATCGAAGTCCAGCCCGGCGGCCGGCGCACCGCCGCTGACACGGCGGGACGGTACCTGCTGCGCCTCCTGCGCCCGGTCGGTATCAGCTGCGCATCCGCGCCATCGGGTTTGGCCCGGTCGTGCGTGACACGATCGAGGTCCGCGGGGGACAGACCACGGTGGTGGACGTGCTGCTCCAGTCCGAGGCGATCGCGCTCGAGGGCATCGTCGTGACCGCGCAGCCGGACCCGGTGGGCGACACGATCGTGCCGGCCGAGGTGGTGTTCCCACTCGATTTCGATCAGCGGCACTCCGCCCTCGGGCTGCTGCAGGCCCACACGCTTCCGGGAGCGCCCGCCGCGCTGCGGGATCTCCAGGCCGGGCCGGAGGCCATCCCGTACGAGTCTCCGGCGTACCGCCCGGACGCCGATCTCGACGGCAATCGGCTGGTGGAAGGACCCGACGAACTGCTGCCGCTGTACCGTCGCGCCGCGCGCGACTTCCTGCAACCGCTGTGCGCCTACGGACCGCCCCGCCTCGTGCGGCTGGGCGTGCAGCTGGAGTTCTGATGTCCCATGCCCAGGGCCCGGCCGCGCCGGTGCCGCCGATCCGCTCGCTCCCCGGATTCCACCGGACGAAGATCGTCGCCACGATCGGGCCCGCGAGCGAGGCGCCGGAGACTCTCGAGCGCCTGTTTGCGCTCGGGGTGGACGTGATCCGCATCAACAGCTCGCACGGCACCCCGGAGATTCGCGCCCGCTGGATGGACCGCGTGCGGTCGGTGGCGGAGGCGGTGGGAGAGCACATCGCCGTGCTGGTGGATCTGCAGGGGCCGCGCATTCGCGTGGGCGACCTCCCGGCGCCGCGCATGCTCGAAGCCGGGAGCACGGTCGTGTTCGCACCGGAAGCGCTCGCGACCGGCGACGTGATTCCCACGACGTACGAGGCCCTGGCGCGGGATGTGACGCCCGGGGCGCGCATCCTGCTCGACGACGGCCTCCTGGCGGTCGAGGTGCGGCAGACGGACGGCGAGCGCGTGGTGGGCCGGGTGGTGCACGGCGGGGTCCTGCGCGGCAAGAAGGGCCTCAACCTGCCCGGCGTGCGCGTGAGCGCCGCGGCCGTGACCGACAAGGACCGTGAGGACGTGGCGCTGGCCGTGGAGCACGGCGCGGACTACGTCGGGATCTCGTTCGTGAGCGAGCCGGAGGACGTGGATGAGGTGCGCCGGCTCGTGCCCGGCCACGTGCGCCTGGTGGCCAAGATCGAGCGGGCGGCGGCGTTGGCCAAGGCGCCGGCGATCACCGCCGCGGCCGATGCCGTGATGGTGGCCCGGGGCGACCTCGGGGTAGAACTGCCCTACGAGGAAGTGCCGTTGGCGCAAAAACGGCTCATCCGGCTGGCCAACGGGCTCGGACGCCCGGTGATCACGGCCACCCAGATGCTCGAGTCCATGATCGAGCACCCGCGCCCCACCCGCGCCGAGGCGTCCGATGTGGCGAACGCCATCCTCGACGGGACGGACGCGGTGATGCTCTCGGCGGAGACGGCGGTCGGGAAGCACCCGCTGGAAGCGGTCGAGGCGATGGCCCGCATCATCCGGGAGATCGAGCGGGCCCGGTTCGAGGATGACGCGCCAATGCGCCGGCGCCGGGAGGGGCGGGCGGGCGCCCCGGCTGCCGTGGACGACGCGATTGCCGTGGCCACGGCGTCCGCCGCGGACATGCTCCGGGTGCCCGTGATCGTCTGCATCACCAAGAGCGGGTTCACCGCCCGGAAGATCTCGGCCCTGCGGCCGGCTTCGCCGATCCTTGGCCTGTCCACGGAGCGGGTCACGTGCCGGCAGCTGGCCCTGGTCTGGGGCGTGGCCCCGCACCTCGCGGATCGCGTGCCGGACTACGGCGCGATGGTGGACGTGGCCCGCGACACCCTCCTCGGCAAGGGCTATGCGCGGGAGGGCGACCTCATCGTCGTGACCGCGGGAGTCCCGTTCGAGGTCCCGGGCACGACGAACCTCCTCAAGGTCGAAGTGGTGTAGCGTGGAATGCGTGATCCTGGGATCCGGGACGTCGTTCGGCGTGCCGGTACTCGGATGTGGCTGTCCGGTGTGCACGTCCACCGACCCGCGGGATCACCGGACGCGGGTTGGGGCGCTGGTCACCGGCGACGACCAGCACGCCCTTGTGGTCGACCGCATCGTCGAATCCGAGCTGCGGCACCAGCAAACCTGCAATGCGCTCGGCCATGTCGTCGGAGATGACGTAGGTCGAGACCAACCGCTGTCCCTCGTCCGGGCGATTGGCATCGAGCAGCTGGATCACAGACTCGATCGGCTCGAACTGGATGAGGTCGCCGTAGCGCATAGGGTTGTCGCCTTTGTTATGCATTCAGCTCGAAGGTCACGAGACCGTCGGCCGGGTAATCGCGATGCTCTGGGTGGCCCATCTTGGCATAGGTCAGGTGGCCGTTGCGAAGCTCGCCGGGCCAGGTTGCGACCACGGTTCTACGTTGGGCCAAGCGACGAACCAGGCTGATTGGGTTCAACGCCAAGGTGGCATCGAACAGGACTTCCAGATTATCCAACAGGGCAGTCCCGCCAGCGGCACCCTGCTCGGCGATCGCGCGGAGCAAGGGTACTGCCTGGAGGCTGCGCTGTTGCCG
>DAINBS010000058.1:0-368 GCA_036732805.1 Gemmatimonadales bacterium
CTCGCGCCCGTCCATCGTGGGCGTGCTCGCCGGGCAGGGCGTGCGCGTTGCGCGGTTCATGCCCACCCTGAAACCGTGGAGCGCGCCGTTCTGGAACCTGCGCAATCACCGGAAGCTCCTGCTGGTGGACGGCGCGGTCGGATTCACGGGCGGAATGAACATCCGCGCCCGACACGTGCTGTCGGCCCATCCCAGGCGCCCCGTCCAGGACCTGCATTTCCGGTTCGACGGCCCGGTGGTGCAACACCTCGTCGACGCGTTCGCCGATGACTGGGCCTTCACCACCCGCGAGACGCTCGACGGCCCGCTCTGGCAGCACGAAGTTCCGGTGGCGGGCCAGGTGGTCGCCCGCGGCATCCCCGACGGCC
>DAINBS010000058.1:378-11886 GCA_036732805.1 Gemmatimonadales bacterium
CGGCGCCGAGCCCGACGCCGATTACGACGCCATGCACCGCGTGATCCTCGGCGCAATCGCCTGCGCGCGCTCATCGATCCGCGTCGTGACGCCCTACTTCGTGCCGGACGCCCCCCTGGTCACGGCCCTTGCGGTGGCCGCGACCCGCGGGGTCACCGTGGAGATCGTGCTCCCCGCCAAGAGCAACCTGCCCTACGTGCACTGGGCCACCCAGGCCCTGCTCTGGCAGGTCCTGAAGCGCGACGTGCGGGTCTTCTTCAGCCCCCCGCCGTTCGACCACTCGAAGCTCATGACCGTGGACGAGGCATGGGCCCTGGTCGGCTCGGCCAACTGGGACGCGCGGAGCCTCCGTCTCAACTTCGAGTGCAACGTGGAGTGTTACGACCCCGCCCTCACGGCAATCCTGAACCGGACCTTCGAGCAGAAGCGGGACGCCGCCCGGCGGGTCACCGCCGAGGAGATGGATGCGCGGTCGGTACCGATCCGATTGCGCGACGGGATTGCGAGGCTGGCATCGCCTTACCTGTAGGCTGTGGGTGGTGGATGGGCAGGGGGGGAGGTGGCAGGACGGACGGCGAGACGGCCAGACGGCTAGCGGTCCTCAGACCCGAGCGACAGGGTGCACAGATCAACGATCCGCGCACCCTGTCCCCTTTCATCTGATGACCGCTGTCCGTCTCGCCGTCTTGCCGTCTATCCTCGTACCCAGCTACCCAACCGCCCAACCACCTCTAATCCTCGATATCGAGGATCTTATCGATCCTCGCGATCGCATCCCGGTAGTGCAGCCTCGTCGCCCGGTCGGATGGGTTCGCCGCCGTCAGCTGCCGCTTGAGCGTCTCCAGCTCCCCCCGGGCGTACGCCCGGATGTCGCTCAGCGACACGTCCACGTTCGTCCGCTGGATGAAGCCGCGGAACTGGGCCGGGAGGGGCGGCTGCTCCTCCGTCATCAGGTACCCGAGGCGCTCGATGTGGGCGCGCTGGAGGTTGCGGCGGTACACGTCGGTGGCGGCCCCGGTCCGGAGCTCCGTCCAGACGGCGCCCCGCAGGTCGTCCACGAACTCGCCGAGCGTGTACGCGGCGTTCCCCAGCGTCGCTTCGGACTCGATGAGGCGCTGGAGCCGTTCGAAGCTCAGCAGGCCGTTCAGCACGGCCGCCTGCCGGCCGCTGACCCGGTCCACCGTGCCCGCGGGCTCGATGCGGGAGAGGATGTCGCGGTCGAGCATCCACGCCGGTGTGGCGAACGCCTGGTCGCGGAAGAACCGCATGGCCGCGCGCTGCTGCGCCTCGGGCACGATCGTGTACACGGGGCCCGCCTGGTCCATCGTCTTGCGGGTCTGCGTGACGCCGCCCACCACGGTCCCGACATGGCCCATGTAGCGGCCCCACTGGCCGATGACCTGCCCGTACAGCTCGTCGAGCTGGCCGTAGTCCTTGAACGGCTCCTGCGTCCAGGCGCGCAGATCCGGGACGATGCGCTTGAGGTTGGCGATGCCGAACTCGCTGGCGCGCACCGGGTCGTCGCCGATGGCCTCCGTCTGCGCCGTGTAGTCGACGCTCGAGGGGTCGCCGAACAGGTACATCGGGTCGCCTTCGTGTTCCCGGACCCAGCGGTCGAGCGTGGAGCGCTCCGCGTCCGGCGAGGCGGCGTCGAGGATGGGCCGATAGCCCCAGCGGATCGAGTACTTGTCATAGACGCCGATGCCGGGCATGAAGCACACACCCGCGTCTTCGGGCTGCGCCACGTAGTTGAACCGGGCGTAGTCCATGATGGAGGGCGACGTGCCCATGCGGCACGTGAAGCTCGCCGAACGGAGCGAGTCCACCGGGTACGCGGCGCTCGCCTTCATGTTGTGGGGCAGGCCGAGCGTATGGCCCACCTCGTGGGCGGCGACGAACCGGATCAGCTCGCCCATCAGGCTGTCGTCGAACTTGACGTGGCGGGCCGCCGGGTTCGCCGCGGCGGTCTGGATGAGGAACCAGTTCCGCACCAGGTTCATCACGTTGTGGTACCAGCCGATGTCGCTCTCCAGGATCTCGCCGGTGCGCGGATCGGAGACGTGCGGTCCGTAGGCGTTCTGCACGTCCGAGGAGAAGTACCGGATCACGGAGTACCGCACGTCCTCCGGGCTGAACTCGGGATCTTCTTCCGGGGTCGGCGGGTCGGCGGCCCGGATCGCGTTCCGGAAGCCCGCGGCTTCGAACGCCACCTTCCAGTCCTCGATGCCCTGCTTCAGGTGCTTCCGCCACTTCACGGGGGTGGCGGGGTCGATGTAGTACACGATCGGCTTGACCGGGTCCACCAGCTCGCCGCGCCGGAACGCCGCGGTGTCGCTGGGCTCGAGCCGCCACCGCGCGATGTAGCGGCGCTCCTCGGCCCGCTGCACATCGCGCCCGTAGTCGGTCTGCCGGACGCCGAAGTACCCGACCCGCTCGTCGTACAGCCGCGGCATCATGGGCCGCTCGGGGAGCAGGATCATGGACTGGTTCATCTCGAGCGAGATGCTGCTCGTGGACGCGTTGGCCGGGGGCAGTCCCGCATCGTACGTCAGGACGTGACGCACTTCGACGTTGCGGGGGTAGCTCCGCGCCGACACCAGGTACGAGCGGGCCTCGTCCAGCCGGCGGATCCGGTACTGCTCCCGGCGGCTGGCCGGGAACCCGAGCACGGGTACGTCCTTGGTGAAGAGGGGGGTTGCCTCGATGACCACGGCCGTGCTGTCGGGTGTGAACGCCTCGATGTCGAAGGCGGCCACGATGGGCTCGAAATTGGAGTTCCGCACCGCCGTGGCGATGGGCAGGGAGTCGCTTGCCACGTTCACGTACGTCGCGGTCCGGAGCAGCACCTTCTTGTCCTGGCGCTGCCAGCGCATCACCTGCTCGTTTGACTCCTCGCCCCCGTAGCCGATGCTGGTGTGCGTCCGGGCGATTCGCGTCACCAGGAGCATCTCCTGGTCGAGGAGCGCGGTGGGGATCTCGAAGAACAGCTTGTCGTCGATCCGGTGTACCTGGAACAGGCCGGAGTCGGTCTTGGCCTCGGCCGTGATCACGTCCTTGTAGGGCTTGGGCTTGCGGTCCTGCGGGCGGTTCCGCGCCGCGGCGCCATCGCCCTGCTGCGCGGCGGGCCCGGCCTGCCCCTGGCGGGCCTGTGGGGTGGGCGCCTGGCTCTGGGCCCGGGCACAACCGCCGGCCCAGACGGCCGCGACGGCGACCAGGAACAGACTGCCGATGCTGCGCATCTCGACTCCTGTGGGTGTGGTTGCTGGTGGGTGGTTTGCCTGCTTCTACGCGGAGCGGGGGCTAACCGTTGTCGGGCGGCGGCGGGGAGGATGCGGGAGTGCAGGTCTCAGGTCAGACGGCGAGACGGCCAGACGGGAAGCGGTGGGTAGGTGGGGGCAACAGGATGCGCCGGACGACATCGGGGCCCTCTGTCACCTTCTCCCTAACGACCGCTGTCCGTCTTGCCGTCTTGCCGCCTATCCTCCCACCCACCCCCCCAATCACCCAACCCCCACACGGTTGACAGCAGCCGCGCCCGGGCCTAGGGTAGGAGTCCCAGCCAACCCCCGAAATCGGGAGGACCCATGCGCATCCCGCTCGCCGCCGTCGCGGCGGCCGCCGCTTTAGGCTGCAGCGACAGCGGCCCCATCAACGGCAACCCGAAGCAGGTGCCACCGCCGCCCGCGGCAGTCTCCGCGAAGATCGAGAACGGCAACGTCTCCCTGAGCTGGGCGGACGTGCCGGACGCGACGTCGTTCAACGTGTACATGGCGGCGGAAGCCGGGGTGAAGCGCGTGACCTACGCGTCGCTCGCGGGCAACATGTTCCATCCGGGCCTGGGAGCGAAATTCGATCATCCGGCGGGCCTGGACCTTAACACGAAGTACTTCTTCGTGGTCACGGCGGTGAACGAGGCCGGCGAGAGCGCGGAATCCTGCGAGGTGGGCGCGGAGATCGGCGCCAGCCTCGGCGAGAGCTGCTGAAGAAGAGGCGGTCAGGCGGTCAGGCGGACAAGCGGTCAGCAACCGCTTCGATCCACCGACCGCCTGACCGCCTATCCGCCTACCTTCGCCCGAATCCGATCGGGATGCCGATGCTGACGTAGATGTCCGACTGGAACTTGGACTCGTAGGCACCGCCGTCGCCGTCCGGATCGCAGGGATACAGCAAGCTCTCGACGGTGACGTTCAGCGCGAACTTGGGCGTCACGTTTGCCCGGGCGCCGAAGCCCACGACGCCGCCGAAGTTCGTGAGGGACTGCGTGTCCACGCCCGTGACGTCCGGATCCCACGTGTCCCCACCCCGCATGACCATGCCGCCGCCGACCAGGAGGTACAGGTTGGTGCGCGCGGGCCGGAAGACCACGCGGCCGGTCCCGTTGATGATGTACCCCGGCAGCGAGACGCCGGCGTTCACCGACGCGTCGTCGGAGGTGAGTTTCGTCCCGCTCGACACATAGGCGCCGGCGGCCTCGATGCCGATGGTCGGGCTGACCCAGAACGTGAGCCGCGCCCCGGCACCCGGCGCCGCGGCCTGACGCTCCTTGACCGGATCGAAGTCGCCGACGTCCATGAGCGGGTAGAAGCTTGTGAAGAACGGCGTGAATTCTGCCACATACTGCGCGTGGGCCGGCACCGTCACCCCGGCGATGGCCACCAACGCAAGGGCGGTGAGGGCGGCCCGCACGCTCCGATCACTGCGCATGTCTCGATCCTCCAGCAGAGGTGACGTTGTACCGGCGCCTAGCGCCGGATCTCGATGGGCACGGGACTTCGCACCGGCTCCGCCGCGCCCGTTCCTACCTGTCCCTTCGCGTTCTCGCCCCAGCAGAGCGTGGGTCCCGCGCGGGTGACGCCGCACGCGTGCGCGTTCCCGGCCGCGATCGACGTGAACACGGCGTCCGTCGCCACCTTCACCGGAGCGGTCTGGTTCCGCTCCCCGCCGTCGCCCAGTTGCCCGCGGGTGTTCCGGCCCCAGCACCAGGCGGTGCCGGCCGCCGTGAGCCCGCAGGCGAACCCGTCGCCCACGGCGACCCGTGTGAATCGCTGGTCCGCGGTGATCTGCCGCGGCGTGCCCGCGAAGCCCTGCCCCCAGCAGTACGTCCCGCCTTCGGCGCCCACGGCGCAGTTGCTGTACCGTCCGGCCGCGATCGTGGTCAACGCCTCGCGAATGCGCACCTCGTCGGGTTGACGGCGCTGATCCTGGATGCCGATACCGAGCTGGTCCGAGTAACCGTCCCCCCAGCAATAGGCCTTCCCGTCGCTCGCGATGCCGCAGGTGTGCTTCTCCCCGGCGGCCAGCTGCAGGTACGTGAACCCGCGGGCGACGACCACGGGAATGGCCTGGTCGCGGGTGCTGTTGTTGCCAAGCTGGCCGTCGTTGTTTTCCCCCCAACACCACGCGGACCCGTCTCTCGCGATCCCGCACGTGTGTGCCGCGCCGGCCACGACGCTGCTGAACTGCTGGTCGGTCTCGACCCGCACCGGCCGCGCGACGGGATCCCGGGACGCCGCGCCGTTGCCGAGCTGGCCGCTGGCGTTGGCGCCCCAGCACATCACGCTGCCGTTGCCGAGCAGGCCGCACGCGTGTGCGGCGCCGGTCACGATCCGCTGGGCGTTGAGCGCGGCCGCCCGGGGCGGCGCCCCCGTCCCCCAGCAGCTTGCCGACCCGTCGCCCAACGCGGCGCAACTGATCTCCGCCCCGAGCCCGATCGCGGCCGCCGTGACCGCGGGAGTGACGGGCGTGGGTGGCGGTGGCCTGACCTCCTCCACGTTGGTGGGCGGCGGCGCGGCGGGTGCGGTGACCTCCACCTGGAACGACTGCGTCTGCCCCTCGCTCCGCGCCGTGATCGTCGCGCGGCCGGCGGAGACCGCCTGAATGGTGCCATCCGGCCCCACGGTCGCCACGCGCGGGTCGCTCGAGCTCCAGACGATGTCCCGGCCGAGGATTGGCCGGCCGTCGGCATCGAGGGCCGCGGCGGAGACCGCGTGCGTCTTGCCGACCTCGAGCGTGGATGGCTGCCGCGTCACGTTCAGCCGGGCCACGGCAATCCGTGGCGCTGCCACCACCCGGATCCTCGCGGTGCCCGACACTCTCCCCACGCTCGCCGTGATCGTGACGTCACCCGTGGCCCGCGCGGTGACCGACCCCTGCGAGACCGACGCGCGGGCGTCACTGCTGGACGACCACGTCACGGTGGGGGTGGCCGGCCGGCCGCGCGCGTCCCGCACCTCCACGCCGAGCCGCACGGGGGCGCCGCCCTGCACGATCGAGTCGGGCGCGCCGAGAATGCGCACAGAAACGATCGCGGGCGTCGCCACGACCACCCGGACCGGCGCGCTCCGGACCCCCTCCGAGACGCCGATGATCTGCGCGGTCCCGTCCTTCTCGGCGATGACCTGGCCGCGGGTGGTGATCCGGACCACGCCGGCCGGGCTCACGCTCCACTCGGTGGAGCGGCCGCCGAGCGCGTTGCCCTGGGCGTCCTGCGCCACGGCGACGATGGGGACAGGATCGTCGCCCGGCGCGAGCGTATCCGCCTGGATCTGGACGACGACCCTGGCCACCGTGGCCCGGCCGGCGGTGACCGTGACGGTGGCCGTGTCCGCCTTGCCCTCGCTCAGCGCGATGATGCGGCTGGTTCCCGCCTTGACGGCGGTGATGATCCCGGCGACGCCCTGACCTGCCTGGACCGTGGCCACCGCCGTATTCGACGACCGCCACTCGATCACCCGGCCGCTGAGCGGGACGTTCGTGCTGTCGAACAAGAACGCCCGCAGCTCGCCCGATTCGCCCTCGGTGACGGTTACGGCGCTCGGCGTCAGCTCCACCCCGGCCACCGGGCTCGGCGGCGGGGCCGGCGGCGCCGTGACCATCGAGTCCGGCTGAGTGGCAGGCTCGGGCTCCGCCGTACCGGGTGATCGGAGGCTCATCGCCACCCACACCGCCCCGGCGGAGACCACCGCCAGCCCCGCGAGTCCGAGGCCGAGTATCAGCCCGCGACGACGGCGCGCGGGCTCGGTCCCCGCCGACACACGCGGCTCCGGCGGTGGCGCGGCCGGGTACGTGGTCCACGGCGGCGCCATGGGCTGCGGGGCGCCCGTGGCACCGGTGGCGTGCGGCGTGACCACGGTGGGAACCTCGGGTGTCGCCACCGTCGGGGCGTTGTCCGTGAGCACGGTCGGCACCTCCGCCACGGACGGCGGCCGGCCCGTGGTTCCGCGGCCCGTTGGCGGCGACATGGGCGGCGGCGTGCGCATCGACGGCGTCGGTCCCGATGGCATCGTGGGTGAGTCGGACGTCACCGGGATCGGGCTCGCGGGCGTGTGCAGCCGGTCCAGGAAGTCGCCGGCCGCGCCGCCCCTCGCGAGCGCCCGCATCTGCCGCCGGATCGGGTCGCCCGGGGCCATGGGGGGCTGCCCGATGGCCGTCACGGCATCATCCATCGTGGGCCAGCGGGTGGCGGGGTCCTTCGCCAGCATCCGCGCGATGGCCTCGGCGATGTGGTCGGGGCAGTCGGGCCGGGAATCCTGCACGGGCGGCGGAGGCTCGTTGAAGTGCTTCCACATGATCCCCATCAGCGAATCGGCGTCGAAGGGGACCTTGCCGGTGAGCAGCTCGTAGGCCACGATGCCGAGCGAGTACTGGTCGGTGGCGCCCGTGATTTCCTTGCTGGCGCACTGCTCGGGGCTCATGTACGACGGCGTCCCGATCGTGACACCGGTCATCGTGAGCCCGCGCGCGTCGGCGACCTTGGCGATCCCGAAATCGGTGACGACCGCCCAGCCCTCGTCATCCAGCATGATGTTGGCGGGCTTCATGTCCCGGTGGACGATGCCGCGCCGGTGCGCGTACCCGAGCGCCGCGCCCACCTGCCCCATGATGGCCTGGACCAGCGGGATCGCCAGCGGGCCCTGCTCGCGGATCACGGAGTCGAGCGAGCGTCCCTCGACGAACTTCATCACGAAGAGGAGGAGCTGGTCCGTTTCCCGCACCGCGTAGATCGGGATGATGTGCGGATGGCTCAGCGACGCCGCCGTCCGCGCCTCCCGCTTGAAGCGCTCCACCATGCCCGCCCCGGTCACGAGCGAAGGCGTCATCACCTTGATGGCGACCTTGCGGTCGAGCGCGATGTCGTGCGCGAGGAACACGGTGGCCATGCCGCCCCGGCCCAGCTCGCCCGCGATGTCGTACTCCCCGGCCATCGCGCGGCGCAGGGGCTCGAGGATCTCGGACTGAGGCTGGGGCGGGGGGGCCGGGGCGGGGGCGGGGGCGGGGGCGGCCATCTTGGCCGTCGCCAGCACCGCCAGCTCCCCGGACACGTCGTGCCCGCAGCGGGAGCAGAAGTGCGCACCGGCGACGACTGGCGTGCCGCAGCGGGAACAGGTGCGTTCGGTCATCAGGATGGCGCCTTGCGGAGCCAATCTAAGGAGAGAGGGAGGGTCATGCCACAGGTCCCCGCGACGCGCGCGCCGCCAGACCGTAGTTTCCACCGCGCCATGGCCCCACCCGCTGCCGTATCGCCCCCGGGGCGCCGTTCCGCCGCGGCCCTGGCCCAGGTCGCGGGGGGCGCCGTCATGATCTCCTTCGCCGCGGTATGGGTGCGCCTGGTAGACGTCGGGCCGACGACGGCGGGCATGTACCGCATGCTGGTCGGGGGTCTCGTGCTGCTCCCGGTGGCGCTGATGCGCCGCGAGCGGCTCTGGGCGGGCCGCCGCGCGGCCGGGTATGTGGCCGCCGCGGCCGTGTGCTTCACCCTCGACCTCGCATTCTGGCACAAGAGCGTCCTGCTGGTGGGGCCGGGCCTCGCCACCATCCTCGCCAACTTCCAGGTGTTCCTGCTCGCCGGTTTCGGAATAGCGGTGCTGCGGGAGCGGCCGCACTGGCGCTTCGTCCTGGCCGTTCCCGCCGCCCTGCTGGGGCTGTTCCTGCTCGTCGGCACGAACTGGCGCGCGCTGCCCGACGACTATCACGCGGGCGTGATGTTCGGTCTATTGACCGCGCTCTCGTATGGGACCTACCTGCTCGTGCTTCGCGCCAGCCAGGCGCGGCCGAGCCGCCTCGAGCCGCTCCCCAACCTCCTGGCGATCTGCTGGATCACCGCCGGCATGCTCGCGCTCGTCGCGGTCGCGGAAGGGGAGTCGCTGCGCATCCCCTCGGCCTCCACCGGAGGGCTTCTGCTGGTCTACGGCGTGACCGCGCAGGTGCTCGGCTGGCTGCTGATCTCCCGCGGCATCGCGCACGTCGAAGCCGGCCGGGCCGGCCTGATGCTGCTGCTGCAGCCTTCGCTCGCGTTCGTGTGGGATATCCTGTTCTTCCACCGCCCCACCGACAGCATGGACGTGGCGGGGGCGGTGCTTGCCCTCGGTGCCATCTACCTGGGAACCTCGGGACGGAAGCCGGCACGTGAGAACGTGAGGACGTGAGAACGTGAGGGCAGGCGGCCGGAATCCCTCACGTGCCGACGTGCGCACCTGCTCCCGTGAAGCGGTGTTAGCTTCGCGCCCCAGAGGCAGATCGGAGCTGCCCTTGCCGTCGCGGCCGCGGCGACGTCCCTTGATGTGGTCCCATCGTCGGAGCCCCTCATGAAGAAGCTCACCCCCATCCTGGTGGTCGATGCCATCGAGCCCTGCCTCCCGTTCTGGACCCAGCGGCTCGGCTTCACCGTGAACGCTGAGGTCCCGGAGGGCGATCGCCTGGGGTTCGTGATCCTCCAGCGCGACGGGGTGGAAGTGATGTACCAGACCCGGTCGGGCATTGCGGCGGACGTGCCGTCCGTCGCGGCGTCCGAGGCCGGGTCCCGGAGCCTGCTGTTCATCGAGGTCGCCGACGTGAACGACGTCGCCCGCCGGCTCGAGGGGGTGGAGGTGGTGGTCCCCATGCGGACCACCTTCTACGGTGCGCGGGAGATCTTCGTGCGCGCCCCATGCGGGACCGTGGTGGGGTTCGCCGAGTTCGGAGCCGCGAAGTGACGCGGAAGGGCCGCGGAGTGATGCGGAGGGGCCGTGCGGCGTGAGCTGCTGCCCACCGTGCGGAACGCCCTCGCCGGGCGGTACGAGATCGAGCGCGAGATCGCCCGGGGCGGCGCGGCGTACGTCTACGCGGCGCGGGATGCCGAAGGCCGGCCGGTGGCGGTGAAGATCCTCCGGCCCGAGCTGGCGGTGACCGTGACGGCCGAGCGGTTCCTGCGGGAGGTGGACTTCCTCCGCCGGTTCGAGCACCCCAGCGTGGCGCGCGTGCTCGACTCCGGCGAGGCGGAGTTCTTCCTCTTCTACGTCATGCCGATGATCGACGGTCCGAGCCTGCGACAGTACCTCGACCAGGCCCGCCGCGCCTCGATCGACGACACCCGCCGGATCGCGACAGACCTGCTGGATGCACTGGCCTGCTTCCACGAGCAGGGCATCGTCCACCGCGACGTGAAGCCGGACAACATCGTCCTCCGGCCCGAGGGACCGGTGCTGGTGGATTTCGGCATCGCCAAGGCGATCGCGGAAGCGGGAACGAACCGGCTCACCCGCTCCGGCTTCACCGTCGGGACCTCGCATTACATGAGTCCCGAGCAGGTGCTCGGCGCCGACGACGTGGACCACCGGTGCGATCTCTACTCGCTCGGCTGCGTGCTGTTCGAGTGTCTGGCCGGCCGGCCGCCGTTCTGGCACCAGCGCGACGACCTGGTGCTGCACATGCAGCAGGTCGAGCCCGCGCCGGACGTTCGCGAGTTCCGCTCGGAGACGCCCCGCACCCTCGCCGGCGTCATTGCGCGGGCCCTCGAGAAGGAACGGGACCAGCGATGGGCGTCGGCACTGGCGATGCGGGACGCGCTCGAACCGCCGGAAGAGTGAAAAGCGAAGAGAGAACGTGAAGCGCGAAACGCATGCTGCCAACGGCGAACGGCGAACGGCGAACGGCCAACGGCGAACGGCCAACGGCGAACGGCCAACGGCAAACGAAGGGGACGACATGTACACGGTAGTGCTGTTGCGGCATGGAGAGAGCGACTGGAACCGGGAGAACCGGTTCACCGGCTGGACCGACGTGGATCTGTCGGAGAAGGGTGTGGCCGAGGCGCACGAGGCGGCGCGGCTGCTGCGCGAGGGCGGGTACACCTTCGACGTGGCGTACACGTCCGTGCTCAAGCGCGCCGTTCGCACGCTGTGGATCGTGCTGGACGACATGGATCTCATGTGGCTGCCGGTGCACCGGCACTGGCGGCTGAACGAGCGCCATTACGGGGCGCTGCAGGGACTCAACAAGGCCGAGACCGCCGAGCGCCACGGCGAGGAGCAGGTGAAGATCTGGCGCCGGAGCTACGACACGCCGCCGCCGGCGCTCACGCCGGACGACGAGCGTCACCCCGGGCACGACCGGCGCTACGCCTCGCTGTCGCAGTCCGAGCTGCCGCTCACCGAGTCGCTCAAGGACACGGTCGCCCGATTCGTGCCGTACTGGTTGGAGACGATCGCGCCCGTGATCCGATCCGGGCAGCGCGTGCTGATCGCGGCGCAC
>DAINBS010000059.1:0-11832 GCA_036732805.1 Gemmatimonadales bacterium
AGTAGTACATCAGGCCCAGGAACGGGGTGGTGAGGAAGAAGCCCACCGCGTTGTGGCCGTACCACCACTGCACCAGCGCGTCGGTGAGGCCGGAGTAGACCGGGTACGACCGCGTCAGCGTGGCGGGGATCGCCAGGCTGTTCACGATGTGCAGCACCGCGATCGTGATCACGAACGACATGTAGAACCAGATCGCGACGTAGAGGTGCCGGACCCGCCGGATCGCGAGCGTGCCGAAGAAGTTGACGGCGAAGACCACCCACACGATCGTGATCGCCAGGTCAACGGGCCAGATCAGCTCGGCGTACTCCTTGGACTGCGTGAGCCCGAGGGGGAGCGTGAGCGCCGCCGCCACGATGATGAGCTGCCAGCCCCAGAAGTGGATGCGCGACATCAGGTCGCTGTACATCCGCGTCTTGAGCAGGCGCTGCATCGAGTAGTAGATACCGGCAAAGCAGATGTTGCCGCCGAACGCGAAGATCACCGCGTTGGTGTGCAGCGGTCGCAGGCGGCCGAACGTCGTCCAGGAGAGTCCCAGGTTGGCCGGCCACCACGCCAGCTGGAGCGCGATGACGACACCCAGCAACATGCCAACGGCACCCCACAGCACCGTCGCCGCGAAGAATTTGCGAACGATGTCGTCGTCATAGACGGGCGCGTCCGCGATGGCATTTGGGATAGAATTCATGAGCGAATCCCGACCGCGATACCGTTGGGTGGAGGAGTGATGTGACTTCGCGTGCGCATGATAGTGTGGCATCACGCATGGTCAAGCATGGTTCATCCATCATGAGTGTTTCTTCATGATCGGATTCGTCAGCGCGGCCTTCGTGGCCGGTCTCGTGGGCAGCCCGCACTGCATCGGCATGTGCGGGAGTTTCGCGGTCCTCTGCGGCGGCCGCGCGGCCGACACCCTGCTCTGGCATTTCGGCCGCATGACGACCTATGCGCTGCTGGGCGCGCTCGCGGGTGCGTTCGGCGCGCTGCTCCCCGGTCCGTCATGGGTCGCGGCCGTCGTGTCGCTCGCGCTCATGCTCTGGTTCGCCGCCGCGCTCGCGGGGCTCGTGCCGGAACCGCGCGTCGCCATTCCCGGCCTCGCCAAGCTCGGCGCCGCCATGAGCGGCAATCCGAACCTCGGCATGCGCTACGCGTTCGGGATCGTGATCGGGTTCCTGCCCTGCGGGCTCGTGTACGCGACGCTCGGCATCGCGGTGGCGGCGGGGACGCCGCTCGCCGGGGCGCTGGCCATGGCCGCGTTCGGTCTGGGGACCGCGCCGCTGCTCTCCGCGGTGGCGCTCGGACTGCGGCGCGTCGTCGCGCGCGACCTGCGCGTCCGGCGCCTGCTCGCCGCCGCGGTGCTCGCGGCGAGCCTCTGGTCAGTGGCCATGCGGCAGGGCATGCTGGGTTCCGGCCCGCTGCATCGGCAGGGCGGCCACCGCGCGGAGCCGGCTCCAGCTGCCGAGCCGATGACGCACTGACGCGTCCTTCGCGATCCCCCGTTCGACTGGTGCAGCGGCAGAGCGGCTGCTGCGGTGGCGGTGTCAGCCGCCCGGTGTCCGTTCTCTGCCGGCGTCCATCAAGGCAGCAAACCCCGGCCGGTCGCCCAGCGCCACGGCCTCCGCGAGCCGGTCGAGCGCCGCTCGCAGCCGCGCCACCGCGCCCGGAGCGTGCGGGTTCGCGGCCTGAATCTCGAAGTACACCGCCGGACTCTCGCGCACGGCCGCCGCGGCGATTCTCTCCAGCGCCTGGAACGTCGTGCTGCGGACCGGATGATCGGCCGCGGGAAGCGCCGCGGCGAACGCGATGGCCGCGGCGTGCGCGAGCGCCAGCAGGTCCGCCATGACCTTGTCGTGCTCCGTGATGGGCAGCCGGACGAGGCGGGCCGTGGTCGGCGCGAACATCGCCTCCGCCACGTCGCGGGCGTGATCGTCCCCGGTCTCGCAGATCACGACGTCCGCGTCGCGGAGCAGCACGGTGGACGGCCCGAACATGGGGTGCATGGACGCCACCCGGGCGCCCGCGGCGCGCAGGCGCCCGATGGCGGTGAGCAGGGGGGTCTTGATGCTCGCGATGTCGACGATCACCCCGCGGGGCGGCGCCGCGGTCCACTCGTCGTACAGCCCCGCGGTGCTCGTGGGCGGCGTGGCGCAGAGCACGAGGTCGGCGTCCGGCAGGACTGACCGGGCCCGATCCCGCTCGGCCTCGGCGGCGGGATCGAGCACCGCCGTGTCGTACCCCAGGTCGGTGAGGAAGCGCACGAACCAGCCGCCCATCCGCCCCGCGCCGCCCACCACGACGGCCACCTTCCCCGACCCCACGCCGGCGTGGCGCACCTGGTCGGCCTCCTGCACCATCACCGACGCCCGGATGAGCCGGACCAGCAGGTCCTCCGCCACGTCGACGTCGAGCGCCGTTCCGCGGGCCGCCCGCCGCGCCCGCTCGAGCACCGCGCGCTCCTGCGCGTAGTCCACGGTGGGCAGGCCCGCCGCGCGCTTCGCCGCCCCGATGGCCCGTCCGATGCGGACCCGCTCGCCCGCCAGGGCCAGCAGGTCGGCGTCGATGTTTTCGAGCCTGCGGCGGAGTTCCGCCAACGATTCCGCGTCGCTCACTTGGCCCCTCCCAAGGCACGTGGCCTCACAGGATGCCTGCCCCGGACCCACGCCGCAAGCGCGGCGGTGTGCTTCCGGTCCGGGGCGCGTCGCAGTACGTTCGCACCTCCCACGATGCGCCGATGACTCCTCCACCCCGGACCGCCATGCGATCGCTGATTCCCGTGCTCCTCGGCTCGATGGTCTGCCTGCCGCTTTCCGCCCAGGAAGCGCCGCTCGACTTCTTTGCCCGCGGCCCGTACCGCGCCGAGGTGCCGCGGCCCGACAGCCTGCTGCGGTACGGGCCGGGTGCGAGGCAGACCCAGTACGCGGAGCAGCAAGCGGTGCTCGAGCGCCTGGTGGCCGCGTCCGGCGGACGCGCCGCCTTCGAGGACATCGGCATGACCGAAGAGGGACGCCGTATGCGGGTGGTGCTCATCTCGAGCCCCGCCAACCTCGCCCGCCGGGACGCGATCCGCGCGGACCTTGCACGGCTCACCGACCCCGCTGCCACGCCGGAGCCCGAGGCCCAGGCCGTCGCGGGCCGCACGCCGGTGGCCGTGTTCCTGTCGTACTCGATCCACGGGAACGAGCCCGCGGGCTTCGAAGCGGTGATGTGGGTGGCGTACCAGCTCATCGCCTCCGAGGAGCCCGCCACCCGCACGATCCTCGACAGCGTGCTCGTGATCCTCAATCCCTCAGCCAACCCGGATGGCCACGAGCGCTTTGCGGTCTGGTACAACTCGGTCTTCCCCGGCGCCTCGGGCTCGGACGACCCGGCAAGCCTCGAGTGGGCGGAGCCGTGGAGCATCTGGGGCCGGTACAGCCATTACCGGTTCGACATGAACCGCGACCTGATCGCGCAGTCGCAGGCCCCGGTGCGCGCCATGCTCGGCGCCATACGGCGCTGGAACCCGCAGGTGGTGGTGGACCTCCACTCGACCACCGAGCAGTACTTCTTCCCGCCGTTCGCGGAGCCGGTGAACGCCAACATCCCCCAGGCGTCGCTCGCCTGGATCGAGGTGTTCGGCAAGGGCAACGCCGCCGCGTTCGACCGGTACGGCTGGCAGTACTACACGCGCGACACGTTTGACGGGCACTACGTGGGGTACTTCGACGCCTCGCCCACGGCCGCCGGCGCGAGCGGCATGACCTACGAGACCGACGGCGGCAAGGCGCTCCAGCGCCGCCGCGACGACAACACGGTCATCACGTTCCGCGAGGGGATCGCCCACCACTACGTGGCGTCGCTCGCCACGCTGGAGACCGCGGCCGCCAACCGCACGCCGCGGCTGCGCGACTTCGGCGGGTTCTTCCGGACCGCGATCACCGAGGCACGCGCCGCCCGCATGAAGCGCATCGTGGTGCTGCCCGACCAGGACCCCACCAACGCGGCGCGGCTCGTTTCGCTGCTCGCGGGCCATGGAATCGAGGTGACGCGACTCGCCGCGCCCTACACGGCTCCGGCGGCGCACCCCTACCTGGGCTCCACCGCCGCCGAGCGCCACACGTTCCCGGCCGGCGCCCTCGTGATCCATCTGGACCAGCCGAACGGCCGGATAGCGCGGGCCCTGCTCGAGCCGAACGCCGAGGTGCCGGAGGCGTTCCGCACGCGGCAGCTCGAGCGGTTCGCCCGGAATCAGCGCCGTGGGGAAACCGACCGCGAGCGCTACGAGTTCTACGACGTCACCGCGTGGTCGCTGCCCTACACGCTGGGTCTCGAGGCCTTCTGGACCGAGGACCTCACGCCAGTGAACGCCGAGCCGGCCGGCCCGGGCATTGACCTGCTCGCGTCCGTGGCCGGTACGGGCGGCGTTTCCGGCCGGGCGCGGTCGGCCTACGTGTTCCCCAACGACCGGCAGGCGGCGGCCGCGCTCGCGCTCGCGCTCACGCGCGACGGATTCGTCGTGAACATGGGCACCGAGCCGCTGCGCGCCGACGGCCGCACGTATCCGCGTGGCACGTTCGTGGTCCGCGTGGCAAGGAACGCCGAGCGGCTGCACGACCGGATCGCGGCGTTGGCCACCGAGGCCCGCGTGCCCGTGACCACGGTGCAGTCCGCGTTCCCCGATTCCGGCGGCGTTGGAGTAGGGTCGGAGCAGGTGCGGCCCGTGTTCCGGCCGCGCGTGCTCGTTGCCGGTGGCAACGCCATCAGCCAGCAGTCGTACGGAGCGCTCTGGTATTTCCTGGAGCGCGACCTGGGCCACGAGTTCGTACCCGTGGAGCTGGCCACGATCGGCCGCATGTCCACCCTAGGCGACTACAACGTGCTGATCATCCCGGAAGGCTCGCCCGCGACCATCGAACGTGAGCTGGGTGCGAGCGGCATCGCCCGTCTCAAGGAATGGGTGCGGAGCGGCGGCGTGCTCATCGCCTGGGGGAACTCGGCGCTCTTCCCGTCGCGCAAGGACGTGGGGCTCGGGTCGGTAAAGGCGCTGGGCGAGGAGACCGAGGACGAGAAGAAGCCCAAGGGCGACACGCTCCCCGCCGCGACGGAGCTCACGCCCCCATTGGCGTCACCGAAGGCGGACACGAGCACCGTCCAGGCGATTCCGGGAGCCATCTTCCGCGCCGCACTCGACCGCAGTCACTGGCTCACGGCGGGCTACGAACGCTCGGAGCTCGCCGTCATGGTCTCCGGCAACACGTTCCTCGCGCCGTCCACCACGGGCGCCAATCCGGTGGCGTTCGTGGCCGAGCGCCCGCTGCTGTCGGGGTTCGTGTGGCCCAACACGGAACGTCTCATCGCGCGCACCACGTGGGCGGCGGTGGAGCCACTGGGCCGGGGGAACGTGGTGGTGTTTGCCGAGGACCCACTGTACCGCGCGTTCTGGCGGGGCACGGGACGGCTCGTGACGAATGCGATGCTGTTCGGGACGGGGAGATGATGGTGCAGAGAGCAGCGTGCAGGGTGCAGCGTATCCGTGATCCCCTGCACTCTGCACCTTGCACTCTGCACGTCAGGGTCTGCGTGCCGCCCCCCACATCTGTCTCAACCCCCGGAACTTCCGCCGGAACTCTGCCGGATCCTGCTGGATCGTCTCGCGCGTGAACCGGCTGAGCGTCCGCTCGAGCACGGTCTCCAGTTCCTCCATCGTGACCCAGCCGGCGGCGAGGTAATCGAGCGCCACGCGGTAGTCGTCCTCGTCCCCACGCGCGACGAGCCGGAACACGACGCTCACCGGATCGAAGTGACACACCTCGAAGGACGCCGCGTCGAGCGTGGTTGCGCGCATCCGCCTGGCCGCGCCCTCCGGCAGCGGGATGACGTCGCCGGGGTGCTCCCAGCGGATTCCGACGCCGAGTTCCTCCGCGGCGCTGGCGATGCCCGCCCGGAGCGCCTCAACGTTGCCCAGGTCGGGGTCGGCGGCGAGATCCAGACGCTGCGCCCATCGGCGCGACCCTGCCGCGAGGGGCGACGCGACGCCAAGCAGGTACAGGCCCGACGGCGCCGATACCACCTGCGCGGCTCTTCCGATCAGGCTCTCGAGATCGGCGCGCCGCAGCTCCCGCACCGCGGTCATCCTACTTGTAGCGCCGCTTGGGCGTCTTGTCGTGCCAGTCCACGACCCAGAAGCAGTACGCGTACGGGAACATGGTCTGGACCACGTGGAACGGCTCGTACTCGAACAGCCGCCGCATGGCCCACGAGAACCGGTAGCGCGGGTCGTCCTTACTGATGATCTCGACGGCGCAGTCCACCTGAAAGCTCAGGAACACCGGCGAGTTCCCCGTCCACAGAACCGAGGCATACGGGCGACGCGCCAGGTTCTTGTACGTGTCGCCCTCGAAGATCTCGAGCAGGCCCAGGCGGCGCCAATCCACGTGCTCGGGATGCGCGTAGAACTCCCGCGCGGTGGTCACCCGGAGCGCCCGCGTCTCGTCCACGGCGTGCGGCGGGAGCGCCTGGATCCGGTCCACCGCCGACTCGACCAGCTCGAGGTAGTGATCCAGGTGTTCGTCCTTGGGTGTGAAGCCCACGCCCTTGTTCGCGAGGTTGGGTGCGAGCGCGTCGCCGATCGTGCCCACCACGGGCAGGTGCCCCGCGTTGAACGCGATGTACTGGTCCTTCTCGATGGCGTCGTAGATGCCCCGCTTGTACTCGATCTGCCAGTGCACGAACTTCTCCGGCAGCTCCTTGATGGCGAACTCGCGGATCACGGCCCCCTGCTCCAGGAGCCGCGCCGTCTCGCCCACCACCTCCACGGTCTGTCCCGAGGTCTCGACGCCGATGTCCGTCATGCCCGGCCCCTTCCACGTAGTGTCATGTGTCCGTGCGTCCGTGGCGGCGCTGCTCGCCGCGTGCGCCGCGCCCCTCGCCGCGCAGGTCTCCGTGGCGCCGGCCTTCGTGGAACCGGCCGCCTTCGAGCGGTTCGCCCTCCGGATTGCGAACCCCGACTCCTCACCGGTGGTCCGGGTCCGTCTTGGCATCCCGGACGTGCTCACGGTGCTCGGCGTGGACGCGCCCCCGGGATGGAGCTGGACCCTCAGCGCCGCCACCGACACCTCGGCCGCCGCTGTCGAGTGGAGCGGCTACGCGCTCCCCCAGGGCGCCTTCCGCGAGTTCGCGGTCTTCGCGCGGCTCGCGTCCGACGCCCGCGAGCTCTCGCTTGCGTTCCCCGTGCGCCTCGAGCGCGCCGACGGCGGCACCGTCACGTGGACCCGCGGCGGCGACGCGCCGCCGCTCCTCGTGGGGATCCGGGCCACGACCGACGTCTCCGCCCGGGGCGCCGTGGCGCTGGCCGGAGGCGCGCTGGGGCTCGCGGTCCTCGCGCTGGCGCTAGCGCTCTCCCGCCGTCGCGCCGCCTGAGGGTTCCGGCGGCGCGGGCGGCTCGAGCGCCCCGCGCCGCCGCATCCACCACCAGATCGCGACCGCCGACCCGCCTACCACGATCGGGGTGAACGCGAACAGCGCGCCGACCCAGAACATGCTGACGTCGAGCCCGTGGTTCATCGGCCGAGGAACCGGTTCAGGTGGCGCAGGTAGTACGCGAGCGCGAGCCCGCCGACCCCGAAGCCCAGGGCGAGCGCCAGCGGCGCCGCGCCGCCGCCGGCGCGGTACGCGAACGCCGACCACACGGCGAATCCGAGACAGAACAGGATGGCCGTGCCGATGAGCACCCGATGGAACGTGATCACCAGATGAACTCCGTCATGACCGCGATCACGATGATCACGGTGAGCGGCAGCGGCGCCAGCGCGAAGATCCGCATCCGGTTGGCCTCGAACCGCAGGTGCATGAAGTAGAGGGCCACGAGCACGGCCTTCCAGACGGCCATCACCACCAGGATCAGGACGACCACCGCCCGCGGCCACGGCAGGAACGCCACGCCAAGCTCGACCAGGGTCAGCGCGGCCAGGGCCGCCCACACTACCCAGTAGTTGGGGTGGGCGAAGTGCTCCTCGTGCGCCGCCTGCGATGCCTGCATGTCAGTCATGGCACGACCTCGCCGTCAGACCAGGTAGACGATGGTGAACAGGATGATCCAGACCAGGTCCACGAAGTGCCAGTACAGCCCGACGACCTCGATGCCCCGATGGTCCGCCTGGGTGTACTTCCCGCGGAACGCCTTGATCGTGACGTACGCCATGCAGACGACGCCGCAGGTGACGTGGAAACCGTGGAATCCCGTCATCGTGTAGAACGACGAACCGTAGACGCCGGCCACCGCCGGATCAGCGCTTCCCAGACCCAGCTCGCCAGCCACCGCCAGCTCGGCCAGCTCGCTCCCCTCCCGGATGCCGGAGGGCAGGAACCCCGCATGGATCAGGTGGAGGTACTCGTAGACCTGCACGCCCACAAACGACGCGCCGATGAGCGTCGTCGCGACCAGGTAGAGCTTCATCTTGCCCATGTCGCCCATGTTGGCCGCGGCGAACGCCTTGACCATCGTGACGCTGGAGCAGATCAGCAGGAACGTGTTGATGGCCGTGATCGGGATGTTGAGCACCTTGCCGGGGTGCGCGAAGGCTCCGGGATTGGCGAACCGGAGGATGATGTACGACCCGATCAGGGCTGTGAAGAACATCACTTCCGATCCCAGGAACACCCAGATGCCCAGCTTCTCGTTGTAGACGCCGGCGCCCATCTCGCGTCCGGCCGGCGCCCGCATGGCGGCAGCGTGCGTCATCGCGCGTCCCTCCCCGCGCCGCCCGGAAGCGGGCGGTTCTGCGGCAGGTAGTCCTCCACGACGCCCGGCGCGCTGTACTCGTACGGACCGTGATGGACCGTCGGGACCGTGGCGAAGTTCCCGTGCGGCGGCGGCGACGGCACCGTCCACTCGAGGCCGTTGTCCTCCCACGGGTTCTCGCCCGCGCGCGCGCCGCGGAACCAGCCCATCACGAAGTTCACGACGAAGATGATCTGGCTCGCGAACAGCAGGAACGCGCTGATCGTGATGAACCGGTTGATGCCCATCAGCGGCTGGAGGAACTCGTACTGCGTCGGGTCGTAGATCCGCCGCATGTGGCCGTACACGCCCAGCGTGTGCATCGGGAAGAAGGTGCAGTTGAAGAAGACGAACGTCAGCAGCCAGTGGACCTTGCCCCAGAACGGGTTCATCAGGCGCCCGAACATCTTCGGGTACCAGTAGGTGACGGCGCCGAAGATCGCGAACAGGCTCCCGCCGAACAGCACGTAGTGGATGTGCGCGACGATGAAGTAGGTGTCGTGGATGTAGATGTCCACCGGCGTCGAGGCCATGAACATGCCCGACAACCCGCCGATCACGAACATGGCCACGAACGAAATGGCGTGAAGCATGGGCACGTGGAATCGGAGGCTCCCCAGCCACATCGTGCCCATCCAGTTGAACGTCTTGATGGCCGACGGCACCGCGATGAGCAGGGTGGAGATCATGAACCCCGTGCCAAGCCTTGGGTTCATGCCGCTCTGGAACATGTGGTGGCCCCACACGATCCAGCCCAGGAACGCGATCGCGATGATCGCGAACACCATCGAGTGGTAGCCGAACACCGGCTTGCGCGACCCGTTGGCGATGATGTCCGAGACCATGCCCATGGCCGGCAGGATCAGGATGTAGACCTCCGGGTGCCCGAAGTACCAGAACAGGTGCTGCCACAGCAGCGGCTGCCCGCCGCCCGCCGGGTCGAAGAAGTGGGTCCCGAGCGTCTGGTCGAAGAACAGCATGATGGCCGCCCCGGAGAGGATCGGGATGGCCAGCAGCACGAGGATGGCCGTGATGAACAGCGCCCAGATGGACAGCGGCAGCCGGAACCACGTCATCCCCGGGGCCCGCAGCTGGACGACGGTGGTGATGTAGTTCGTGGCGCCGAGGATGGACGAGAGTCCGAGGATGGCGATGCTGAGCAGCCAGATTTTCTGGCCGGCGCTCACGCCCGTGTACTCCGACACCGCGCTCAAGGGCGCGTACGACGTCCAGCCGGCGGCGGCGTGTCCGCCCTCCACGAAGAACCCCGACAGCATCAGGATGCCGGCCGGGACCGCCACCCAGAACGACCACATGTTGAGCCTCGGGAACGCCATGTCCGGCGCCCCGATTTTGAGCGGGATAAGGTAGTTCCCGAACACCCCCACGAGCAGCGGCATGATCGCGAAGAAGATCATGAACGTGCCGTGCATCGTGACCAGGGAGTTGTAGAACTCCGGCAGCAGGATGCCGCCCGGCGCCATCGTCTCCGGCAGGGCCGCGCCTCCCGGGATCGGCTCGTTGGGGAAGCCCAGCTGCCACCGGATCAGCATGGCCAGGAGCCCACCCACGAACAGGAACACGAGGCTCATCAGGAGGAACTGGATCCCGATGACCTTGTGATCCGTCGAGAAGACGTACTTCCGCACGAACGACAGCTCGTGCGTCTCGCCGTGATGGGCGTGATCCGCCGCGGCCGCGACGCTCGTCATGGCGTCACCCCCTGCGCGGCGTCGGACCGCAGGGCGGCCTGCCCGACGGTCCACTCCTCGAACTCGCGGGTCTCGTGCACCGTGACCATCGCTCCCATGCGATAGTGGCCCAGTCCGCACAGCTCCGCGCACGCCAGCTCGTAGGCGCCGACGTCGGTCGCTTCGAACCAGACGCGGATGTGCATGCCCGGCACCGCGTCCTGCTTGATCCGGAACGCCGGGACGAAGAACGAGTGGATCACGTCCTCTGAGCCGAGATGCACCACGACCGGCCGGCCCACGGGGACGTGCAGCTGGTTGCGCAGGGTGAAGTCATCCGGCGTGTCGAGCACGCCGTCCGGACCGGGGTGCGTGACGTGCCACTCGAACTGGCGCGCCGTCACCCGGTATGGGAGCGCGTCGGCCGGCACGCTGTCGCGGCCCTTGATGTTGTTCCAGACGCCGCCGCTCATGATCCCGAGCACCACCACCGTCACCGCCGGAATCGCGGTCCACACCACCTCGGCGCGCATGTTGCCGTGGGTGTACGTGGCCCGCCGGCCCGGCCGGGCCCGGTACCGGATGGCGAACCACAGCAGCCCGACTTCCACCACCACGAACGCGACCCCGGTGATGACCAGGATCAGGTAGTAGAGGAAGTCGATGTCGCCCGCGTATGACGACGCGCTCGGCGGCAGGATCCACTGCATGGGGTCGCCTCCCTACATCGTGCCGTAGGTGAACGCCACCGTCCCGGCGCCGTCGGCCCCGATGGTGACCTCGCCGGTCTTCGTGCCCAGCGATTCGTGCCACGCCTCGAGCTGGTACGTCCCCGGTGGGAGGCCGCCGATCGTGAACGTGCCGTCCTCGGCCGACGTCGCGAAGTACGGATGCGCGACGACGCCCACGTACGCCTTCATCCAGCCGTGCACGCTGCACTCGACCGGCACCATGACCTCGGGCTCGGTGAACGTGTGCTCGCGCATCATCCCGGCGCGCGGCTGGCTCACGTTGAAGCCGCGGTTGGCGGTCGGCACCGCCTTGATGTTGTGGAGCAGCGAGTCGCTGTTGACGATTTCGAGCGACTGGCCCGCCACGACCCCCACCACGCGCGGATGGTACAGGCATCCCGCCTGGTCGATCGTAGGCTTGCGGGCGGGCGCCGGGTACGGTCCGGCGGGCAGACCGCCGGTGACGCGCACGAACACGTTCGCGAGCCTGCCGCCGGATACCATGACGACCGGGTCGGTCGCCTGGCCGCTGTACCGCGCCGCGCAGCTGGGCTCCTCGCTCATGTCGATCGCGGGGTTCGCGGGCGGCGTGCGCTCGAACATCACGACACCACTGATCGTGCCGGGGCCGAGCGGCGCCACCGACGCCTGC
>DAINBS010000060.1:0-4501 GCA_036732805.1 Gemmatimonadales bacterium
GCGTATTCCTGCGCGAGCTGCTCCACCGTGGGCGCCACGATCTGGCAGGGCCCGCACCACGTGGCCCAGAAGTCCACCATCGCGAGGCCCTCGTGCTGCTCGATTTCCTGCGCGAAATCCACATCCGAGACGTGCATCGTGCCTGCCATCACCCACCGCCTCCCGTTATGTTCCGCACCGCGGTCGGATCCGCGGCCGTGAAGTGTTGATCGTCGCAGGAGGAACGCGTGTCGCTCCCCCAGCCTGCCGTTGCCCACATCGGCGTCGCCGTCCCGAACCTGGCCGACGCGTTGGCGTTCTACCGGGACGTCCTCGGCCTCACCCCCGGCGCCGCCGAGACCGTCGATGGGGCGACCATCGTGGCCCTGCCGTTCGGCGACACCCAGATCGAGCTGCTCTCCCCGGTCGCGAGCGAGGGTCCGGTCGCCAGGTTCCTCGACCGGCGGGGCCCAGGCATCCACCACATCTGTCTCCGTGTGCCCGATCTCGACGCCTCCCTCGCGCGCTGCCGGGCCCTCGGGTACCGCCTCGTGGATGAGGAGCCGCGCACGGGCCATGGCGGGCGCCGCATCGCGTTCCTGCATCCCAAGTCCACGGCCGGCATCCTGCTGGAGCTGACCGAATAGCCCCTAGGGGCAGGGCCGCCGCGGATTGCCCGCCGCCGCCAGATCGATGTCGCTCACGAGCCAGCCATCGCCCACGCGCAGCGCGGTGAACGGAACCGTGGGCTGGCAGTTGTTCCTGCGCAGCTGCACACGGACAATGCGTTCCCGGCTCGAATCGCCCGGGCGCGTGCCAACCGGATCGACCGCGTATCCCTCGAACGCCAGGGTCGCGCGGATGACCGTCAGCGCCTTCTCCCGCGTGTCCGCGGCCATCCAGTTGTTGGCGGGCCCACGACTCGACCCCCACAGGTTCCCCATGGCCTCGAGATCGTTGGCCTTGACGGCGGCAAGGAACTGCTCGACCACGGCAACCGGGTCGGCGGGGAGGGTACCCGGGGGGACCGACTTGCCCCCGCACCCGAAGGTCGCGAGGATGAACGTCAGGAGGATCGGGCGGGACGCGGTCACGGGCAGGCCTGAGCGGGCTAAGTTGCCGGATTGTAAAAACTTCCCTACGCCGAGGCAAGCGCGGGATGCGGCTGTATATCAACGTTGACCATATCGCCACGGTGCGCCAGGCGCGCCGGGCTGCCGAGCCCGATCCGGTCGAGGCGGCGCGCCTCGCCGAGCGCGGCGGCGCCGATGGCATCACGGTGCATTTGCGGGAAGATCGGCGGCACATCCAGGACGACGACGTCCTCCGCCTCAAGAGTTCCCTGTCCACCGTGCTCAATCTCGAGCTCGCGGCCACGGACGAGATCGTGGCGTTCGCCGTGGCGCTGCGGCCGCTCCAAGCCACCCTCGTGCCGGAGCGCCGTGAGGAGGTGACCACGGAGGGCGGGCTCGTGCTCGGGCGGGATGCGGCGGCCGACCGCCGGATGGCGGACGCCGTGCGTCGGTTGAGGGATGCCGGCATCCGCGTGAGCCTGTTCGTGGATCCCGACCCCGCGGTGATCGACAAGTCCGCGGCGGCAGGCGCACACGCCGTCGAGCTGCACACCGGGACGTATGCTCACGCGTTCCCGCGGGCGAACCGCGAGCGGGACCGGCTCGCCGCCGTGGCCCGCCATGCCAGGGCGGCGGGACTCGCCGTGCACGCCGGGCACGGACTCAACTACGTGAACGTGCAGGCCGTCAGCCGGATTCCCGAGGTCGAGGAACTGAACATCGGCCACAGCATCGTGAGCCGGGCGCTGGCCGTGGGCATGGAGCGGGCGGTGGCGGAAATGCGTGTGGCGGTGGACGCGGCACGCGTTGACCAACCTCAGGCAGGACCGTAGCTTAGCTCAACTCGCCCGGGGAGCTCATGGACAGACAATACGGGATGACGGACTTCTTCACGATGGAGGCGACCGAGTACCTCGAGCGCCTCGACGGGCTGGTGTCCGGTCCCGAGGCGCCGAGCGGCGAAGAGCTGCAGCGGCTGACGCGCGCGCTGCGCGGAGCGGCGCTGATGGCCAATCATCAGCCGATCGCGGCCACGGCGGGCTCGTTCGAGCACCTCGCCCGCGCGGTGCGTGAAGGCCGCCATGCGTGGGACGAGGGCACCCGCCAGCTCGCCATCCGCACCGTGGACGACCTGAAGATGTTCGTGCGCCGGGCCCGGGAGTGGTCCGACGCCGACACGCTCCGTGCCCGCGAGCTCGCGGCAACCCTCGAACGCGCCGGCGGCCGGGCCCCCGCACCGCCGCGGGTCTCGGCGTCGCTCACCGCGGATGCCGGCACGCGCGCCTTCGTTGCCCGGGAAGGAGCGGCGCTCGCCAGCACCCTCGCGCGCGTCGCGGACGCCGTGCGCCACAATCCCGCCGTGACCGATCCCGTGCAGAACCTGCTCCGGCAGATGCAGCCGCTGCGCGGCCTCGCCACGCTCACCGAGTACCCGCCGCTGCCGGACCTGTTCGAAGGCATCGACCGCGCCGCGGCGCTCGCCGCCCGGTCGGCGGGCGCACTGCCTGACGCGAGCGCATTGCTCGACGCGGCCGCGGGCGCCCTGACCAACGCCACGCGGGACATCACCACCAAGGGTCGGGCGGACCCAGACGCCGTCGAGGTCCGCCGTTTCGCGGCGGCGCTTCGGACCGCCCTGGGCCTCCACCGCCCCGAAGTGCCCATCGAGGCGTTGTACGCCCGGGACGATGCCGCGCCGGTGATCGAGCCCGCACCCGTCCACAGCCTCCGCCTCGGGCAGGTCGAGCTGACCTCCCTCGGCGAGCACCTGAAGCAGGTGGGGGTGAGCGTGGCCGCGGCCGGGACCCTCGCGCAGCGCGAGCTGCGGATCCTGGCTCTGGTGGATCCGCTCCGCACGCTGGAAACGGGCGTCCCCGACGAGATGCAGGCGGCGGTGCGGGCCTTCGCCCGCTCGGCCCGCGACGCCATAGCGCAGAACACGGTGCTGGAACATGCGGAGTCGCTCGGGCACGCGGTGCAGGAGGCGGGCATCGCGGTCGCCGGCCTGAGCCCCAAACGACTCACCCTCGTCACCGAACAGGTCACGCGGCTCCTGCTGCCCGTGGAAGCGCCCCGGGTGTCCGAGACGCCGCGGGCAGTCGCCGTCCCGGCGCCCGTGGCCGCGCCCGCCCCGCCAAAGGCAGCCGCCGCCGCGGAGGACTTCGAGCGCGAGACCCCGGACCTGGCCGGGAGCATGGTGCGCTACGAGCGGCTCGTCGCGACCCACGGGTGGGGCACACCGTCGGTGGCAGAGCTGATCGCGGGCGACGGAGGCGCCGCCGTGGCCGCCGTCGCCACGGTGGCGGCCGCCGCTCCCCCCCCGGCCACGCCATCGGTGGAGATCATCCCCATCGAGGACCTCTGCTACTCCGGCCGTGCGGCACTCGAGCGCGCGCTGGGCCTGCGGAACCAGGTGCGGGAGCTGATCGCGGCGGGCGCCCCCACCGACGTGGTCCAGGAGCTTCTCGAGGAGGTCTTCGACCTCGTCCGCCTTGGCTCCGCCGACGTCGCCTAGTGCCGATCCAAATTGTTGCGCCACGGGGTCGCCCCGGGGCCGGCACTCGGCATGACAAGTTGGAACGGCACTAGCCGCCCCTCACACCTCCCGGCGGTTATTGGGCTCGTCATCTCGGGCCTGCTGCTGTGGTGGGTGCTGCACGACGTCTCGCTGCGCGAGGTATGGCACGAGATCCGGGCCGCGAACCTCGTCTGGCTGCTCGGCGCCGTCGCTGCCGCGACGCTCACCTTCCCGATCCGGACCATCCGCTGGCGCTACCTTCTCCGGGACCAGGGAGCGGTCCTGCCGTTCGCGCCGCTGTGGCACGCCACGGCCATCGGCTTCATGGCGAACAACCTCCTGCCCGCGCGGGCCGGCGAGGTGGCGCGCGCCTACGCGGCGCGGCAGCTCACCGGCGTCCGGTTCGTGACGGCGTTCGCGTCCATCGCCGTGGAGCGCGTGATGGATGGGCTGTGTCTCGTCGGGCTGCTCTTTCTCGGCTTCCTGGCCGGCGGGTTCACGCAGGAGGCAACGATCGGTGGGGTCTCGCTCGGGCGGCTCGCGAGTGGCGGGGCCGTGTTCTTCGGCGCGGTGTTCCTGACGGCGCTGCTCGTCGTGTGGCTCCCGGGGCTCACGCGGCGCATCGCACACGCCGTGTCCCACGCGGTCCTGCCCGAGCGGTGGGCCCCGCGCGCCCTCGGCCTCGTGGAAGGCCTGCTCGACGGCCTCGACGCGCTCCGCGCTCCTGGTCGGCTGGCCGGCGTGCTGTTCTGGTCACTGGTGCTCTGGCTCACGAATGCCGCGTCGTTCTGGCTGGCCTTCGTCGCCTTCGGACTCGATCTCTCGTGGGGACCGGCGCTCGTGCTGCAGGGCATCCTCGCCTTCGGCGTCGCGCTCCCATCGTCACCGGGGTTCTTTGGTGTCTTCGAAGGGGCCACGCGGGCGGCCCTGG
>DAINBS010000060.1:4601-11817 GCA_036732805.1 Gemmatimonadales bacterium
GAGGACGTGAGGACGTGAGGACGTGAGCGAGTCGGTCCCCCTGACCGCCGGTCCGCCTGACCGCCTGACCGCCTCTGCTCATGCCAAGGCCAACCTCCTGCTGCGCATCCTCGCCCGGGAGACCTCGGGCTACCACCAGCTCGAGACGCTGTTCACGCTGCTGGAGCTGGCGGATGAGCTGGTGGTCGAGCGGGCGGCTTCCGGCATCGAGCTGGTCGTGGAAGGCGCCGAGACGGGGCCGGTCGAATCGAACCTGGCGTGCCGGGCGGCCGCGCTGGTGCTCGATGCGACGGGACGGAAGTTCGGCGTGCGGATGCACCTCACCAAGCGCATTCCCGTGGGGGCGGGGTTGGGCGGCGGATCGGCCGACGGCGCGGCGGCGCTCCACGCCGTGAACGCGCTCGCGGGGAACCCAGTGCCGCGGCATGAGATCCTCCAGTTCGCGGCCCGCCTTGGCAGCGACGTGCCGTTCCTCGCCTCGGGGGCACCGTTCGCGCTCGCGTGGGGGCGCGGCGAGCGCCTGTTCCGCCTGCCGGCTCCACCATCGGCTCCCACCCTGCTCGTCGTCCCGCCGTTCGGGGTCAACACGGGCAAGGCGTACGAGTTGCTGAGTCAGGGTCGCGAATGGTCGCAGGGACGCGGCAGCGTCGTGCTCGAGCTGGACGCGCTCACCACCTGGGGCGGCATCGCGCGGCTGGGCGGCAACGACTTCGAGGTTCCGGTGTTCGGCAAGGAGCCGTCGCTGCGCGACCTGTTCGAGCGGCTGTGCCAGACGCGTCCGCTGCTTGCCCGGCTCTCCGGTTCGGGCTCGGCGCTCATCGCGGTCTACCGGACCGAGCGGGACCGGGACGGAGCGGCGATGGAGATCGGGGAGCGGGACGCGCGGCTGATCAGGACGGCGACGCGGGCCGTGCCTGCCTAGCGTGTAGCGTCTGGCGTTCACCGCGCACTGGTTTCAACTCTCATGGGGTGTGCGCTACACACTGCACGATGCACGCTGCACGCGACACGCTCGGATCGGGCGACGGCCGCCCCTGACCCGAATCAGTGGCAGCGCCCGCCGCCCGGATCCCAGACGCGACCGGCCGTATCGAGGAACGCGAAGCGGTACTCGCCCTTGCCGAGCGTCAGCATCAGCACGCCCCAGTGCCCCTGGAGTTGGACGACGCTGTTGGGCTCCACACGGCTGAAACCCCGCAGGACGCCGCCGCCGGTCCCGACCACGAACTGCACGATACCTCGGGTCGTATCGGCCGTCCCTTCGGCGTTCATCGGCGCGAAGCGCTCGTAGCTGTGATCATGGCCGTTGAGCACGACATCCACGCCTCCCGCATAGAGGAGGCGCCACAGCGGGGCCAGGCGGATGTCGCCGCCGTGCCACCCCGAGCTGAAGCGCGGATGGTGCCAGTACGCGATCGTGCACAGCTTGTCGGCGTGGCTGCCCAGCTCGCCCTTCAGCCAGTCTTCCTGGGCCGTGCGCTCGCTCGGACCGAAGGCATCGTTGACGATGATCTCGCTGTTGAGCACGACCACGCGCCACTCGCCGTGATCGTACGCGTAGTACCCCTTGCCGGGGTCGCCGGCCCGGTCGCCGAAGTACTGGTAGTACGGAGCCGCGCTCGCCCTCATGTGCTCGTGGTTGCCCGGGGAGGGGCGGATGTTCTTGAGGATCAGCTTGCTGCTGTCGCCCCACGAAGGCGCGAAACAGCGGGCGAAGTCGGCGGCCGTGCCGTCGGGATAGGCATTGTCTCCCAACGTGAACACCACGTCGTTCACCCCCGCGACGCTGTCGGCGCGCAACACGCTGTCGACCAGCTGTGCCGTCAACTCGTCCCCGCTCTCCCCGCATTTGCCGATGTCACCCGCGCCGATCATGACCGACGCGCCGCTCAACGCCACCAGCTCTGCGGGGGCGTCGGCGGGCGGCGGGGTCGTCCGCACGGGGGGCGGGCAGCCTGCCGTCATCAGGATCAGGCCGATAGCCATGCCGTTCTGGAGGTGCTTCATGCGAATGCTCCGCAACAGGTTCAGAAACTGAGGCCGGTCGTGACGAGCACGCCGGTGCGGCCGTCGCCGCTGGTCAGGGCGATGCTGATGGCGTTCGACGGATCGAGGATGCCAATCCACACGCCGGCGCCGGCGTTCGTGTGCCACCCGCCCGGGGAATCCCCGTCAACGTACACGCGGACCGCATCCAGCGATCCGTAGATGCCGACGTCGAGCGGGAGGATGAAGGGGAAGCGTGCCACCGGCAGCCGTACCTCGGCGGTGCCGAAGAGCGCCGCGTCGCCCGCATAGCGTTGCGCGTCGAACTGGAGGGCCGTCGCGCGGCCGCCGACGAACGCCGCCTCATGGTAGGGGAAGGTGCCGAACACCTTCCTGCCGCCGACGCGCAGGGCCAGGATCGGATGCAGCGGGATGGGCAGCTCGCGGTACGCCATGACGCGCGCGCCCAGGTCGCCGAACGGCCGCCGCACGTCCCAGAGCGCCGGATACCAGCTGGCGCTGGCGTCGATGAGCACGCCGCGGCGCGCGTTGCCCGGCCGGTCGCGCGCGTCGTAGTACAGGCCGAGCCGCATGCCGGCCTGGCCGAAGCGCCCGAAGCCGTAGGGCCGGGTGGCCGCGAGCAACGTGCCGGGAAGGCTGTCCGTGTCCGCGTACCGCACGATCGGGCCGAGCGAAAGGCCGCTGCGCGCCCCGAGCGCCAGCGCGACGACCGGATGCGCCATCCACTGGCGCTGCCGGACGTCGAAGCTGGCAACGCCCGCGAACGCCGAATCGGGTGATTCGTTGCCGAGGCCGTGAAAGCGGACGACCTCGAGGCTCGACACGCGCAGACTGGTGGCGAAATACAGCGGCGAGTGCTCGCGCCGCTGCTCTGCCGTGAAGCCGATCCGGAACGCGTCGATGCCCGTCGAGTACTCGCCCTCGAGCGTCACCCGGCTGCTGTAGGGCCGGTGGCCGAACGCGTAGCGGACCCGGCTCACACCAAGCCGGGAAACGACGCCGAAGCCGGGGTCGACGCTGAGCCCGAGCCGGGGCGCCCACTGCATTCCGCGGTCCCGCGCGGGCGGCCTCAGCTGGCCGTGCTCCCGCACCCACGGCCGACGGTCGATCTCCTCGTCCTCGCCGTAGCTGATGCCCTCGACCTCGCCATTGTCATACAGGCGGGCACGGCCGCGGGGATCGCTGACGCCGGAAGCGTCCACCAGCCGGTTGGTCCCGTTGCCCCCGATCACCCGGACCTGGATCCGCGAGGGGGACGTGCCGGTGACGAGCGCGCTGTCGTCGCCGCCATGCAGGTACAGCCGGATCTCCCGCGTTTCCCGGTCGTCGAAGCGGCGCTGGAAGACCGGCGCGCCCGCCTGCGACTCGATGCGCACCTCGACCATGCCGGCCGCGACGCGCGCGATCGTCGCGCGCTCGGCCGCATCGGTGGCGTGGATGTCCACCACGCCGGCGAGATAGTCGTAGAAGCGCCCGGCGATGTCGGGCAGCAGGTCACGCCGCCGTTTCAGGATCGCCGCGAGCTGCGGTGCCGATGCGTGGTACTCGGCCGGCATGGCCGTCACCGCCGCGTCGACCGCCGAATCAGTGACACGATCCATCAGCGACGCCGTGACCGAATCCCAGACGGACCGCTCGAGACCCGCGAGCAGGCGACGGTCCATCGGGTCGCTGTGCCACGTCACCGCGGCGACACTCGGGTATCGATCCCGGAACGGCCTCAGCGCGGGACCGAACAGACCGGCCACTTTCCCGATCACGCCCGTGTACGAGCCGAAGGCCTTGTCGCGGTCACGCGGGATCGACTGCCACTGGCTGTCGTCGGGCACCATGGCCCAGCGCCAGTTGCCGGGGTGGCGATCCCAGTCGCTCACCAGCATGTCCATCAACCGCGCCGCAAGCAGCGTCCTCGGGTCCACCTGCTGGCTGTTGTCGGCGCTCAGGAGCCGGAACAGCGAGTCGCTGCCCACGACGTGGAGCGCCCCCGCGAACGCCCCGGCGCGCGTGGCGCGCTCCGGGTACTCCTCGATCGTGCCCAGACGGCCGCTGAAGTCCTCGAGGAACTCGCCCAGGCTCGTGTCCGCCGGCATGACGGCCATCTGGGGGGTTGCGTGGAGAACGTCCGCCGCGTCCATCAGCGCGGCCACCACGAGATTGGCCGCCGGGTGGCTGGTACTGACCTGATCGCGCGACAAGGCCGCGACGACGGTCCCCTCGAACTGGGAGGGAAGACCCCACTCGGTGTCCTTGCCGACGGACCGGAACACATACATCGCGCCGGTTGGGGTCTCGAAGTACAGCGACTTCGTCTGCTTGCCGCCGCCCGACCTGACGGGGCGCAGGCCGCCGGCGAACGCCTCCAGATCGAGCACCGGGACGCTCATCGACGTCGTCCACAGGTCGCGATAGCCGTGCCCGAGGAAGAACTGCCGGAGGGCGCCTGCGCCGAGATGCGCGCCGGCGGGAAGCGTCATGCTGTCGTGGCTGAGCACCGGCGGCGGCGGGCGCTGCGCCATGAGCGGCACGCTCAGCAGGGCGGCCGCGGTCAGTCCGATGGAGCATGGCGAGCCGCGCATCGGGCGCCGTCGCTCAGCGTCGGCGGTAGAGCGAGAGCGAGGCCGATCCCGCCGTGGCCTCGGCGCTGATGATCAGCAGGCGGTCCCGCGTGATCGCGACGCCCTCGGCCATCAAGGGCCCTTCAGGGAGCGGCTCGGATCGCACCACGGCGCCCGCTGGCGTGAGTTCCACGAGGCCCTTCTGCTGCGACGCGATGATCACGTAGTTGCCGGTGGCCGGATCCACGGTGATGTCCGATGGCTCGAACTTCTTCCAGTCGTTGGCGCCGATCACCTGTGCCTCCGGAATGGCGATCCGCGACAGCCGGTCACCCTGGCCTCGCTCCAGCTTCCACCGGTAGATCACGAGGTGGTTGTGCAGGTTCTTGATGCCGACGTGTTTGCAGGCCATGACCAGCGAGCGGATCGTCGCGTCGTACGTGATACCCTCGAACTCGCATTCCCGCCCGAGGCGCGTGTCATGGACCGCGTACGAGACCCGGGCACCGGCGCCGCCCTCGCGGAACGTGAAGATCCGGCCGTCGCTCGTGAACATGTAGAAGACGTCGCCCACGATGGTCAGGCCTTCGAAGTCCGCGAGGAGCCCGCGCGGACCCACGAGGAATTCCTTGACCAGCAGGCCACGCCGGTAGTCGATCTCGAAGACGTGGCCGTTCTCGTCGTCGTGGGCGAAGAGGCGATCCGCGCGGTCCAGGGCGAGTCCGGAGACCTCGGCCAGTTTCAACGGGAGCAGCCAGCGGGCGAGCGGCAGGTCGGCCGCGGAATCGGCGACGGGCTGCTGGAGTGCCTGCTCGAGGCGCGAGGCGCGCTGCACGAGGAGGGTAGCCGCGCGAGCGCGCCCGGCGCTCGACGGCTCCTGCGCACGGACGCAGGCCGTTCCGGCCGTGAGCAGGGCCAGGAGCGCCACCCGACTCCGCGACCGCATCACTCGCCCTTGCTTGCCTTGGCGTTCGCCTTCTCGGATGCTCCGCCCATCTCGACGACCGCGTCGGCGATGTTCTCGCCCGCACTCGTGCGCACGGCCGTGAGCAGGTCCGCCTCGCTCGACGTCTTCCTGAGGCGCACGAGGTAGTACAGGCTCGAGGGCTTGCCGTCGTTCTTCTCCACCGCATCCAGCTTCCAGCGCTTGGCGGACTCGTCGAGCACTGGCTCGACGCTCTGCTGCGCCTTGCCGGTGTCCTCCGCCGTGATGGTCAGGATGGCGTTGTACTTGGGCTTCTTCTTCTTCGCGCCCAGCATGTTGCTCACCCGTTCGAATCGTTCGGCAAGCCGCGCGGCCTTCTCGGGCGTGAGCGCCAGCGCCAGGTCACGATCGGGGACCGCGTCCTCGCCCTGGTGCGCCAGCTCGGCGAGCGGCTCGGTCCACTGCGCCGTGGCCGTGGGCTCGAGCGCGTTGCGCCCGAAGTCGTAGTGCCACGCGAACAGCAGAACGAAGTTGAACACCGCCGAGACGATGAAAGCGACCGTCAGCGCCTGGACGCCGGCGGCGAAGCCGACGGCGATGGCGACAAACACGAAGACCACGTCGCGGGTGTCGCGCAGCGTCGTGCGAAAACGGACGGCGGCGACGATGCCGGCGAGGCTGAAGGCCAGGGCCAGGCTGTTCTGGACCACCAGCACGACGCCGGCGACGACGACCGGCAGGATGATGAGCGTCTGCGCGACCGTCTGATCGTGGCCGCGGGCCTTGCGGGCCGACATGTAGACCCAGGAAACCGGCAGCATGAGCGCCAGCGCACCGAGCATGGTCAGCAGCGTGACCAGGGCCAACCCAAGCTGGGGCACCGCGACGTCGGGCGCAGCCCCGGGCTGCTGCCCGGCAAGCCCGTCCTGCAGCACGGTGGGCGAGGTCACCAGGTCGCTCAGCCCGCTGCCGAGCAACAGGTTCTCCACCACCGGGAAGGCCTGGAGAATACCGTAGAGCAGCAGGGCGAGGAGCGCGTAGTACGCCAGGAGCCGCCGGAGCGGCCGTTCCGAGCCGAGCGTCAGGACGTCGATCAGACCCTTGAGCGAAGCCACGACCCCTCCAGACTGCTCTATCGCCGGAAAACGGACCGGCCAATCGCGAGGCAACCGCTTCGAATTCCACGCCCAGATACCGTCACCCGTCCGTCGCAACTGACGGGCCGACGGTCCCTGGACGCTTCGGAAGGACGCTACCGGGATCGCCAGGGCGAATCCATCCGTCAATCGAGTGGAATAAGGCCTAGTCCGAAGGGACTAGACCACGACGCGCAGCTCAGGGTCGCTTTCGACTGGCTGGGACACCGGATCCCGTTGCGCGTCACCTGACGGCATTGGCACGCAGGCCCGGCGCCCAAGCCCGCTGCTGGCGGGTGGTCGATTTCGCAACAGTATTGAGTGGTCTCGCCAGGTTCAGTCAGCGGGTCGCCGGCCGCTGCCAGGAGACCTTGAACGCCGCGCATGGTGTCATGGAGCACGCGAGTGGATGATCCGATTGTCAGCCTCACGAACGTGACGCGCCGGTTCGGCGCCACGGTGGCGCTCTCCGCCGTGAGCCTGTCCCTGCCTCGGGGCGGGGTGTACGGCCTCGTGGGCGCCAACGGGGCCGGCAAGACGACGCTGATCAGGCACATCCTCGGCCTGCTCCGCGCGGAGCAGGGCTCGGTGCG
>DAINBS010000061.1:0-11804 GCA_036732805.1 Gemmatimonadales bacterium
GGTCGAGGCACCGCGCATCCGCCGCCCGGCGCGCGCGTCCGCCATCGCCCTGCGGATCTCCGCCCACGAGAACCCACGATGCTGGTAGAACTCGATGTCCTCGGCAACCAGCACCGCCAGTGCGAGCTGAGGCGAGATGTCCCGCAGGTCCGCCCACATCCGGGCCGCGCGCGCCCCCGTCGCGATCTTCTCGCGGTCGATCACGGCCACGTGCTCCGGCCGACCACGCGCGACGCTTCGCACGTCCGGCCAGCGCATCCACGCGTGCGCGCCGAGGAGGCCGGCCGCGACGAGCACGGCGAGTCCGACCCGGGGGATCAGGGCGGATGCCGCCGGCGCGCTGCGTTCGGGAGCTGTCATCAGTGTCCAATCGATATGTTGGACATATTCTCGATGGGTCTGGGCGATTCGGCGCGGTGCGCTCCGGAATCTCGCCGGAGGACGCGGGACGGCAAGGGCATGTCAGCAGGCACAACTTCGGGCACAGGCACCCCGACAGAGAAGGCTCCGACGGCGCGGGTGCGGCCGCTCAACGACGTACCGGTGCGGCCGGGCGGGGGGTTCGTCGTGTACTGGATGACCGCCTTCCGGCGGCTGTCCTGGAACCACGCGCTGGACCACGCGATCGCGCTCGCGGCGCGGCATGGCCGGCCGTTGATCGTGCTCGAAGCGCTTCGCGGCGACTACCCGTGGTCGTCCGCCCGATTCCACCGATTCGTCATGGATGGCATGGCGGACCACGCGCGGCGCCTTGCCCCCACCCGCGCGGCGTACTTCCCGTACGTCGAGCCCAGGGTAGGGGCGGGGCAGGGCCTGCTACGTGCCCTGGCGGTGGACGCCGTGGCGGTGGTGGGTGACGACTGGCCGGGCTTCTTCCATCCCCGGATGCTCTCCGCCACCGCGCGCCTGCCGTGCAGGGTGGAGGTGGTGGACAGTTGCGGCCTGTTGCCGCTCCGCGCGGCAGAGCGGGCGTTCCCCACGGCCCACGCCTTTCGGCGATTCCTGCAGGGGGTGCTCCCGGCGCATCTCACGGACATGCCCGATCCCGAGCCACTGCGACGCCTGCCGGCCGGGCGAGCGGAGATCCCTGGTGCGGTCCTCGAGCGGTGGCCGGCCACCCCCCTGCCAGTGCTGGAAACCGGTCTGCCCGACCTGCCGTTTGCCTGCGACGTGCCTCCCGCGGCCGTGCGCGGGGGCGCGGTGGCGGGCACGGAGCGCCTGGATGGGTTTCTGGCCACACGCCTGAGCCGTTACGCCGAGGAACGCAACGCCCCCGATGCGGATGCCGCGAGCGGGCTCTCTCCCTACCTCCATTTCGGTCACATCTCGACCTGGCAGATCCTGGCGCGGTTGGCGCACGCCGAGGGGTGGGCACCCGATCGAGTGGCCCGGAAAGCCACCGGCCGGCGGGAGGGGTGGTGGGGGATGGGACGGTCGCCCGAGGCCTTTCTGGACGAGCTTGTGACCTGGAGGGAGCTGGGGTTCAACGCGGCCGTTCACCTGCCGGGTTACGAGAGCTTTGCATCGGTCCCGGATTGGGCCAGGCGGACGCTGGCGGAGCATGCCGCCGATCCCCGCCCCCACCGGTACGACTTGGCGGACCTGGACGGCGGCAGGACCCACGACCGGTTGTGGAACGCCGCACAACGCCAGCTCCGGGAAGAGGGGACGATCCAGGGGTACCTCAGGATGCTCTGGGGCAAGAAGGTGCTGGAGTGGTCGCGAACCCCCGAGTCAGCCGCGGCGGCGCTCATTGAGTTGAACAACCGGTACGCGCTGGACGGACGGGACCCCAACTCCTACTCGGGCATCTACTGGTGCTTCGGCCGGTACGACAGACCATGGGGGCCGCGCCGACCGATCTTCGGGACGGTGCGGTATATGAGTTCTGCCAACACGGCTCGCAAGCTCCCCCTGGTCGAGTACCTCGATCGGTTCGGATCATGACGTCTTGTTAGCAAAGCGTCAGCAGAGTTTCCACATTAGAAACAACTTCATATGCCGATCGTAATCAATTGATATACAATCAGTTATAATAGCAATAGCAAGTTGTCCACGACGGGAGCACTTGTGGACTTGTTGGCTCGCGCCGCGGCAGTGTCTCTGATTCGTGGACCAATGGCCGTGCCATGTTGACCAGTGTGGAAAACGACCGAGCGGCCGAAGCCAACCGCCGCGCCACCCGTCGCAGTCGTCCTGGCAGTGCGGGCCAACGTCACCGGCGGGCAACGATCCGGCCTTTCCACTCCACCCGGCCCAGAGCGTGGCTCCACGCGGAGTCGAGCAGGAGCCCGGCCCAGAGGACGAACGTCGCGGGAGCGGCAAGGGAGACCCAGAGGGGAAACCGGCAGTAGCGGTCCGCGACGGTCTTGGTTCCGACCGCCCAGGCAAGCCAGAGGGGGGACCAGAAGGGAGCCAGCAAGTAGGTCAGGACGAACAGGCAGAAGACCAGCGTGAAGGGGAGGACGTGGCCTCCCAGGAGCAGGTAAGCGTTCTTCCGGAACCCCCGCCACGCCTCCCGGGTGTCCCGGTACATCCAGACTTCGAGCTCGTCCCGCAGGTCCGCAAACCGTGGGCGCACGCCGCGGCCGGCCAGGAACTGGCCTATGCGGATGTCCTCCAGCACTTCGTGCCGATGCTCGAGGTGCGGCTCGTGCGCCAAATAGTCCCCCCGTCCGATCATCCAGCACTGCCCGTTCATCGCCGCCACCAGCCGGCCACCCCACCGGGTCGCGGCGTACAGCGGGAGGTTGGTGAGGAACGTGTATGGCACCAGGCTTACGAGAAGGGGGGCGCCGCCGCGGAACCAGGGGAGTGCCGTGAGCAGCGCGGGAGGCGGGAGGGCCGCGAACCGGGCGGCGATTCGCGCGAGCGCACCGGGGCCCCTGAGGACCGTGTCGGCATCCAGAAAGAGGAAGACGTCCCCGCGGGCCTCTCTCGACGCCTGATACAGCGCGTAGACCTTACCGACCCAGCCCTGCGGAGGGCCGTGCCCGCGCAGGAGGCGCACGCGGGAATCGCCCGCACGGGAGACCACGCCGGCCGTGCCGTCATCCGAGGCGTCGTCGTACACGATGACCTCGAAGTCGATACCCGTCTGCGCCAGCAGAGAGGGCAGGAGGCGCGCCAGATTCCGCTCTTCGTTCCGGGCCGGGATGAGAACCGAGAGCAGGCCCCCGAACCGGCGCCCCTCGCGCCGGCGTCCGGCCGCCAGGGACGCGAGGTTCGAGGCCAGCACCACAGTCATGGTGCCGTACAGGACCAGGAAGATCCACTCCACGCGGTCTAATATGCAGACCGGGTGGGGTGGGGACGTTCCGCGGACTTGCGACGCTTCCCGGGGATGCGTCAATTCCGCCGGGCCGTCCGGCCGCAGCCCGACGATGCGCTCCCGATCAACCGGAGAGGTGCATGATCCCGGTCGAAGACATCCGGCGCTGGGTCGAGCGATTCGACCCGATGGGAGATCAGCGGGCGATGGAGAGCCAAGCCGCCACGCTGGCGCTGCTGGACACCCAACCCTGGCCGGGGGCCCGCGGTCGCTTCGATCCCGGACATGTCACTGCGAGCGGGCTCGTGCTGTCACCCGACGGTTCCGCGGTGCTGCTCGTCTTCCACCAACGGCTGGGCCGCTGGCTCCAGCCCGGCGGGCACCTCGAGGCCGCGGACGAGACCATCGTGGGCGCGGCGCGGCGTGAGGTGCTCGAGGAAACCGGAGTGACCGTGGATGGACGCGTGGACCCGGTCCTCGTGAGAGTGGACGTGCACGAGATCCCGCCAGCACGCGGCGAGCCCCCGCACTACCATCACGATCTGATGTTCCGCTTCGTGGCGGCGGAGGAGACGGCTGCGCAAACCCCGGACGGGGAGCGAGCGGCGTGGTGCCCGTTCGACCGACTTGCTGAGCTCGGTGTAGACGCCCCGCTCCTGCGGGGCGTCGAGCGGGCGCGCCTGCTCCGCCGAGAGCCCTAGGACCCGCCTCCGGGCCCGTCGAGCGCGGCCTGCGCCGCGGCCAACCGGGCGACGGGGACCCGGAACGGTGAGCACGACACGTAGTTCAGGCCGGCGCGGTGGCAGAACATCACCGAACGCGGGTCGCCGCCGTGCTCACCGCAGATCCCGATCTTGAGCTTGGGATTCGTGCGGCGGCCCAGCTCGACGCCCATCCGGATGAGCTTGCCGACGCCCTCCTGGTCCAGGGTCTGGAACGGGTCGTCCGGCAGGATGCCGCTTTCGACGTAGAACGGCAGGAACCGTCCGGCGTCGTCGCGCGAGAGCCCGAACGTGGTCTGCGTGAGGTCGTTGGTACCAAACGAGAAGAACTCCGCCACCTTGGCGATCTTGTCGGCCGTGAGCGCGGCCCGCGGCAGCTCGATCATGGTGCCGACGAGGTAGTTCACGCGGCGCTTGCGCTCGGTGAAGACACGCTCCGCCACCTCGCGCACCAGGTCTGCCTGGCGCCGCAGCTCCTCGACGTCCCCCACGAGCGGCACCATGACCTCCGGGATGACGGTGGCCCCGCCGGCCGCCGCCTCGCACGCGGCCTCGAAGATGGCCTGGGCCTGCATCTCGGTGATCTCGGGGTAGGTGAGGCCCAGCCGGCACCCGCGGTGTCCGAGCATGGGGTTTGCCTCGGTCAGCACGTCCACCAGGTACCGAATCCGCTCGGGGGTGACCCCGAGGCTCCCGGCCAGCGCCGCTATCTCCTCCGCGGCGTGCGGCAGGAACTCGTGGAGCGGGGGGTCGAGCAGGCGGATCGTGACGGGGAACCCGTCCATGGCCCGGAAGATCTCGACGAAGTCCTGCCGCTGAATGGGCAGCAGGGTGAGCAGCGCGCGCCGCCGCCCTTCGAGGTCCGGCGCGACGATCATCCGGCGCATGGCGTGCAGCCGGTCGCCCTCGAAGAACATGTGCTCCGTGCGACAGAGGCCAATGCCCTCCGCGCCGAAGGCGCGGGCGCGGGCGGCGTCCTTTGGGGTGTCCGCGTTGGTGCGGACGCGAAGCTCGCGGGTTTCGTCGGCCCAGCGCATGAGCTCTGTGAAGTCGTCGGTGGGGGTGGGCTCGACCAGCCGCGCCTGACCGAGAATGACCCGGCCGGCAGACCCGTCGAGCGTGATCCAGTCCCCCTCCCGGACCTCGTGCCCCTGGGAGCGGAACACGCGGTTGGCCTCGTCCACGTCCAGGTCCTTGGCGCCCGCGACGCAGCACTTGCCCATGCCGCGGGCCACGACAGCCGCGTGGCTCGTCATCCCGCCGCGGGCCGTGAGGATAGCACGCGCGACGGCCATCCCGTGGAAGTCGTCCGGGCTGGTTTCCCGCCGCACGAGGATCACCGCCTCCCCCTTGGCGGCCAGCTCGGCGGTGCGGTCGGCGTCGAACACGACCTTGCCCACCGCGGCCCCCGGCGACGCCGGCAGCCCGCGCGCGATGACGGTGATCTCCTGATCCGGATCGACGGTGGGATGCAGCAGCTGATCGAGCTGATCCGGGGCGACCCGCCGCAGGGCCTCGGCCCGGGTCAGCAGGCCTTCGCGTACCATGTCCACGGCGACCCGCACGGCGGCCTTGCCGGTCCGCTTGCCGGTTCGCGTCTGCAGCAGATAGAGCGTGCCGCGTTCGACCGTGAACTCGATGTCCTGGACGTCGCGGTAGTGGCGTTCCAGCTGCTGCGCCGTTTGCGTGAGCTGGCGATAGGCGGTGGGGAGGCGCTCCGCCATGTCCGCGATGGGCTGCGGATCGCGGACGCCGGCCACGACGTCTTCGCCTTGCGCATTCACCAGGAACTCGCCGTAGAGCTGCGGTTCGCCCGTCGACGGGTTGCGGGTGAACGCGACGCCGGTGCCGCTCTCCTCACCCATGTTCCCGTACACCATCGCGACGACGTTGACGGCCGTGCCGAGGTCGTCAGGAATGCGGTGCACGCGGCGGTAGTCCACGGCGCGCCGCCCCTGCCAGCTGCGGAAGACGGCCTCGATGGCGCCCCACAGCTGCGCCCACGGATCCTCCGGGAACGGGTGCACGGCGCTGCGCGCCACGATCGCCTTGAACCGCTCGACGAGGCCCTTCAGGTCCTCCACGGGCAGATCGATTTCCCGATGGACGCCGCGGCTCTGCTTGGCGGCCTCGAGCGCCGCCTCGAACGGGTCGCTCTCGCCGGGCTGGGCTTTCAGGCCGAAGACAACGCCGCCGTAGCCCTGGACGAGCCGTCGGTAGGAGTCGTAGGCAAAGGTCGGGTTCTGGCCCTGAGCCGCGAGCGCCTCCACCGTCCGGTCGTTCAGACCGAGGTTGAGGATGGTGTCCATCATGCCGGGCATCGAGATGGCCGCGCCCGACCGCACCGACACGAGGAGCGGCTCACGCTCACCGCCGAACGTGCGCCCGGTGGCGCGCTCCAGCCGCGCCACCGCCGCCTGGACCTGATCGCGCACATCGTCCGGGAGCGCGTTCTTCTCCAGATAGGCGTTGCAGACCTGGGTCGAGACGGTGAATCCCGGCGGGACGGGAATCCCGATGTTGGCCATCTCGGCGAGGTTCGCGCCCTTGCTGCCGAGGAGGGCCTTCATGGTGGTGCCGCCCTCGGTGGCACCGTCACCAAAGAAGAAGACGTGCTGTTTCGTCATCGGGTTACCGGGAGTCTGTGGGTTGTCGTTCCATGCCGTCGGTCGCGGATCGGCCGATCGATGGATGGTCGACTCCAGGCGCTAAAGATGCTGTGAATCGAAGATGAGGCGCCGGGAGCCATGGGCCCGGCGGCTCGGGTGCAAAGACCGGGCCGCCTGCGCCCGCCGCGGGCAGGGGGGTGCGTCAGCGGGAGACGGAGAGCGAGAGCGCGTCGGAACCCCGTCCCTCGGGGATGGCCGTGGGATACTGGCCGGAGAAGCAGGCGTGGCAGTAGCGGTCCTCCGGCCCCGCGGCCTCGAGCATGCCTTCGAGCGAAAGGTAGCCGAGGGAATCGACCCCGAGGTGCGCGCGGATCTCGTCGACCGAGTGGGTGGCGGCAATGAGCTCGGCGCGGGTGGGAGTATCGATCCCGTAGTAGCAGGGCCCGGTGATCGGTGGGGACGCGAGCCGGAAATGCACCTCGCGCGCTCCCGCCTGCCGGAGCATCTGGACCAGCTCCCGGGACGTCGTGCCGCGCACCAGCGAGTCGTCCACCACCACGACACTCCTGCCGGCGATCACTTCGTGAACCGGGTTGAACTTGATGCGGACCTTGGCGACCCGCGCGGCCTGCCCGGGATTGATGAACGTGCGGCCCACGTAGTGGTTGCGGATCAGCCCGTGCTCGAGCTTGAGCCCGGAGGCCTCCGAGAATCCCAGCGCCATGGCGTTGGCCGAGTCGGGCACCGAGAAGACGCAATCCGCGCCGGGCGCCGGGTGCTCGTGGGCCAGGCGGTGGCCGAGCTCGCGGCGGACCCGATCGACGGAGCGGCTGAAGATCGTGCTGTCGGGACGGGAGAAGTAGATCAGCTCGAACACGCACCGTCGGTGCGGGCGCGCCGGGAGCGGCGGAAGGTCGCTCACCCGGCCGTCCTCGACCTTGATCCACTCTCCGGGCTCGATCTCGCGCACCCGCTGCGCCCCGACGAGGTCGAGGGCGCACGTCTCCGACGCGAGGATCCAGCCCGCTCCGAGCCTGCCGAGCACGAGCGGCCGGAATCCCCGCGGGTCCACGATGGCGTAGAGCGTGCGCCCCACCGTGAGCAGCAGGGAGTAGGCCCCCTCGACGCGGTCGAGCGCGTCGAGAATCTGGTCCTCCACCGCCCGCGCGTCCGATCGCGCGATGAGGTGCACGAGGACCTCGGAATCGGACGACGACTGGAAGATGGACCCCTGGCGAACGAGGTCTTCACGCACCTCGACGGCGTTCGTCAGGTTGCCGTTGTGCGCCAGCGCGAGCGCGCCGGCGTGATAGTTGACCAGTCCCGGCTGCGCATTCGCGAGAATCGAACTGCCGGTGGTGGAGTACCGGGTGTGCCCGATGGCGATGTCCCCGCGGAGCCCGCGCAGGACGTCGGCCGAGAAGACGTCGTTCACCAGGCCCATGCCGCGGTGCACGCGTGCCTGGCCGTCGGCGTCCACGGCCACGATGCCCGCCGACTCCTGTCCCCGGTGCTGCAGCGCGTACAGCCCGAGGTAGGCGAGCTGGGCGGCGTCGCGGACATTGGCGGCCCCGAAGATCCCGCACATGCGGCTACCGGGCCCCGTCAGGTCGGAGAATCGTGCGGGCGGACATCAGATCCGTTTTGCCCGGTCGGGCCCGCGGACGGCCTCGACGATGGCCCGGAACGCGCCGCCCACACCCTTCCGCGCGTTGAATTCCACGAGGCGCTCCGCCTCGTGGGCATCGAACCAGATGCCGTGGCATTCCGGGCAGCGTTCGACCTCGATGCCAGAGTAGTGCTCAACCCGGAGGTCGGCCCCGCACCGCGGGCACTTCATGAAGTGACTGCGCCGCTCCTCGAGCCGGGCCTCGGTTTCCGCCGAGCTCTTGAGCGTCTTGAGGCGCTCGGCCTCGACGCGGGCGAAGTACTCTTCCTCGTTCCGACTCGGCTTCTCCGGCATCCGCCGCTACTCCTCCGTCTCGCCCGGTGGGGTGGCGCGCGCCGCGGCTCCGGGCGGCGAGGTTGATGTGCCGGCATACGTGTGTCCCTGGCCGCGGGTGATCGCGTTCACGACCTGGCTGTTCTCGAGGAACACGACGTCGAACGTCCCGCAGGATGCCTCGCACCCGTTCCGGAAGTACAGGTAGGTCCACGCGCCGAGGACCCGCTCGGCCACCGGGGGGCCCCAGGTCTCGATCACCTGCTCACGGGTCATGCCCGGGTTCACCGTCCCCGTGTGCGTGGGGGTCCACGCCTCGTCGTCCGCAGCGAGGGCCACGGCCGGCATGCGGGCCGGCTGCCCCGCGGGGGGCGGCGATCCCTGCGTGACCGCCATGCTCTCGGCCGGGGCGGGGGGCATCTCCGCGGTCTGCGCGCCCACCGAATCCTCCGGCGTTCCCGCCGGCTCGGCCTCATCGCCGCCGCAGGCGACCGCCGTCACCAACAGGACTGGAAGCAGGCTCCACCGTCTCATGCCGCACCTCCCTGGAGGATGGCCAACTCGTGCACGGTCAGGGTTCACAGGCCCGCCTCGGGCCCGGTGTCCGGGTCGCGGCGATCGACCAAGCCTGACCGCCGGTACTAACAATATCGCGTGGGCCGTCCGTGACGTGAATAGGGTCGCCGGAGCGCGCCGGTTTCCGCCGGGCCCCGGGTCAATCAGGTGGGCGCGGCAGGTCGTCTTCGTCCGGCTCCTCACCCGCCAATTCGTCCTCGATCAGCAGCACCTCGTCGTCGTCCGCGTCGTCCTCGTCCTCGCCCCGCTCGAGGAAGCCCACCACGGCCGCCCGGACGAGTCCGTACGTGAGGTAGGCGAGCCCGAGCGGGAAGAAGAAGATGTCGCGCGACCAGATCCCGAATCCCAGCACCGTGAGGTTCACCGCCAGCCCGCCGAGGCCGCGCGCCGAGCGAACGCCGATCCGGGGCAGCTTGGCGTACCGGATCGTGCTCACCATCGTGAGGCTCAGGGCGAGGGTCAGGAACACCATGATCTGCGACCAGGGCAGGCCCGCGAGCTGGGCCTGGTAGTAGTCCGTCTGCGTGAACGGGTACCAGGTGGCGAGCGTCATGCCCCCGGCCGGCGAGGGGAGTCCCTGGAAGCTCTCCGACGGTCCGTGGTCGCTGGCGACCGTGTTGAAGCGGGCGAGCCGGAGGGCGACGCACGTCACGAAGCCGTACGAGAACAGCCAGGCGAACCCGCCCCCCTCCGCGAACACCAGGTGGTAGATCAGCACCGCCGGCGCCACCCCGAAACTCACGAGGTCCACGAGGGAGTCGAGCTCGGCCCCGAACCGCGATCCCGTCTTGCTCATCCGCGCGACGCGTCCGTCGAGCATGTCGAGCACGCCCGCGATCACGATGTACCAGCTCGCGCGATAGTACTCCCCGCGGGCCGCGAGGACGATGGACCAGATCCCGAAGAAGAGGTTCGCGAGCGTGAACATGCTCGGCACCACGACGACCACGCGCCGCACGTACGGCCGGCGCCGCGGGAGACCTCTCATGACCACTCCGCGATGACGGTGACCCCGGCCGTGGTGCGGTCGCCAACGGCCACGCGCGGGCGGGCCCCGGCAGGCAGGCAGGTATCCACCCGCGAACCGAACCGGATCAGGCCCAGCCGCTGGCCCTGCCGCACGATGGCGCCCACCGCGGGGTCGGTTACGATGCGGCGCGCCACGAGACCCGCGATCTGACGTACCACCACCGGTCCGCGCTCCGACTGGACGGCCAAGGTCGTCCGTTCGTTGTGCACGCTCGCCTTGTCGAGCGACGCGTTGAAGAACCTGCCTGGCCGGTAGTCCCGACGAATGACCGTCCCGCCCACCGGATGCCGGTTGACGTGCACGTTGAACACGTTCATGAAGATGCAGATCCGCAGCGCCGGTCCGCCGATCACCTCCGGTTCACTCACCTCGCCCACGCTCACGACCCGGCCGTCGGCGGGCGCGATCACCAGACGGGCGTCGCGCGGGCCCTGCCGGTCCGGGTCGCGGAAGAAGGCAGGAATCCAGAGTGCCACCGGGAGCCAGGCGAGCGGCAGCGCCGCTCCCCACCCGCCCAGGACCCCGCCCACCGCAACGAGTGCCGCCAGGACGACGATGCCCGCCAGCACAAAGGGACGGCCCTCCGGCGCGATCCTCATGACGGCAGGTCGTGCCCCGTCACCCGCCGGTAGGCATCGAGATAGCGCTCGCTGGTGGCGCGAACCACCGCGTCGGGGAGATCCGGGCCCGGCGCGTTGCCATTCCAGCGTCCGGCCTTCCGGAGATCGGCGAGCCAGTCGCGCAGCGGCTGCTTGTCGAAGCTGGGCTGGCCGCGACCGGGCTGGTACCGATCGGCGGGCCAGAAACGGGACGAGTCAGGCGTGAGCATCTCGTCGATCACGAGCAGGCGTCCGTCCGGCGCGCGTCCGAACTCGAACTTGGTGTCGGCGATGATGATGCCGCGGGCGGCCGCGCGGTCGCGGCCCGCCGCGTAGAGCGCGAGGCTCGCGTCCCGGAGCCGGGCCGCCACGTCTGCGCCCACCAGCGCCGCGGTCTGCGCGAACGTGACGTTCTCGTCGTGACCGACCTCCGCCTTCGTGGCGGGCGAGAAGATGGGCCGATCGAGCCTGGCGCTCTCGACCAGCCCGCCGGGCAGGGGTTCCCCCGCCAGCGTGCCCCGCTCGCGGTACTCGGCCCAGGCCGAGCCGGACAGGTAGCCGCGGACGACGCATTCCACGGGCGCCGGCGTCGTGCGCCGGCAGAGCATGGCGCGTCCGGCGATCTCGTCGCGGTGATCCTGCAGCGCCGGGACCCGTTCGATGATCTCGTCCGCGTCGGCCGTGAGGAAGTGACTCGGCATCACGTCCGCGAGCGCCCGGAACCAGTAGGCGCTGATCTGCGTGAGCACGGCGCCCTTGCGGGGGATCGGGTTCGGCAACACGACGTCGAACGCGCTCACGCGATCGCTCGCGACGAGGAGCAGGGAGGCGTCGTCCACCACGTACACTTCGCGCACCTTGCCGCGCCGCAGCAGCGGAAGGGGCAGGGCGCTCTGGGCGAGGGGTGCGGCCATCAGACGGTCACTCCCGCGGCGTCATGGACGGCGAACGCGTCCAGCCGCGTCAACAGTGGATCGAGGTACTCCGTCACGTATTCACGCACCTGCGCCGGGGCACGCCCCGGACCGCCGGGATCCCGCACCTCCACGACCACC
>DAINBS010000062.1:0-11684 GCA_036732805.1 Gemmatimonadales bacterium
GCCAGCGCCGAGCGCGTCGCGATCACCGAGTTGCAGCCGTGGGCGATGTTGCCGAATGGACCCGCGTGCACGAAGGCCGGACCGCCTTCGAGTGTCTGCACCAGGTTCGGGCGAATGGCATCCTTGAGCAGCAGGCCCATCGCGCCCGCCGCCTTCAGGTCGCCGGCACGGACCGGCTTGCGATTGGCGCCGTACGTCGAGCCAACGATGATGCGGGCCAGCCGCTCCTCCAGGTCTCGAACGCTCGACGCCAGGGCGACGATGGCCATGATCTCGCTGGCCGCAATGATGACGAACCGCTCCTCACGAGGGACGCCTTCGGCCGGTCCGCCGAGGCCGATGATCACCTTGCGCAGGGCCCGGTCGTTCATGTCGATCGTTCGCGGCCACGTGATACGCCGCGGGTCGATCCCTAACGAGTTTCCCTGCTGGAGGTGATTGTCCAGCATCGCCGACAGGAGCGCATGCGTGCTGGTGATGGCGTGGAAGTCGCCGGTGAAGTGGAGGTTGATGTCCTCCATCGGCACGACCTGGGCGTACCCGCCGCCCGCGGCGCCGCCCTTGATCCCGAACACGGGGCCGAGGCTCGGCTCGCGGATGCAGCAAACGGCGTTGCGGCCCTGGCGCTGGAGCGCCTGGGTGAGGCCGATCGTGACGGTGGACTTGCCTTCGCCCGCTGCGGTGGGGGTGATGGCGGTGACGAGCACGAGCTTGCCGCGGCGCGGCTTGCCGGCGAGGGCCGCGAGCCGGACCTTGGCCTTGGTGTGACCGTAGGGGATCAGGTCGTCGGGTTTGAGGCCCAGCGTGGCGGCGACCTCGTTGATCGGGCGGAGTTTCGCGGCTTGCGCGATGGCGATATCGGACGGGACGTTGGTCATTGCGTAGAAAGGGCTGAAGTGAGGCGCGGTCCGAAGCACCGGATCGCGTTGGTGGTGGTCGTCGCGCCGAGCGCGTCAGGCGACACGCCTCGCGCCTGCGCGAGACGCTCGACGACCTGCTGAACGAAGGCCGGCTCGTTCCGCCGGCCGCGGTGCGGCACGGGGGCCAGATAGGGCGCGTCGGTCTCGACCAGCAGGCGGCCTTCCGGACATCCTGTCAGGACCTCGGGCCTGCCCCAGTTGCGGAAGGTGATCATGCCGCTGAATGAGAAGTAGGCACCGATCTCGAGGCCCGCTTCCAGCACCGCGGTCCCCGCGCTGAACGAGTGCAGGATCACGGTGGGTCCTGCCGGCCCCGCCTCCCGCAGCATGGTGGCCATGTCGTCGTCGGCCTCGCGGGCGTGGACCACGACCGGCCGGCCGAAGCGCGCGCCCAGTTCGAGGTGATCGGCGAAGGCTCGGCGCTGGTCCTCGCGCGGGGAGTAGTCGTAGTGGTAATCGAGGCCCGTCTCGCCCACCGCCACCACCGTCGGGTCGGCCAGGGCCTCCTCGACGGTGGCGCGGGCGGCAGTGTCCCAGCGCCGCGCTTCGTGCGGATGGACGCCGGCCGTGGCCGACCAGCCGTATTCCGCCGCGAGCCGCCGGGCCCGCCCGGTGGCCTCGAGGGATTCGGCCACGATCACCACGTGGCCCACGCCGGCCGCGCGGGCCCGGGCCACGACGTCGGCACGGTCCTCGTCGAACGCCGCGTCGCCCAGATGGCAGTGCGTGTCGACGAGCACCGGCGCGGCCCGATCAGTCGGCGGACGCGGGAGCGGGCTGGGTCCGGGAGGACTCCAGGGCCTTGGTGCCGCGCACGTCCTCCCCCGGCCAGCGGCGCTCGATGGCGAGCAGGACGGGCGACGCGATGAAGATGGACGAGAACGTCCCCAGCACGATGCCGAAGAGCATCACCATCGAGAACGGCCGGATGACGATGCCGCCGAACAGCAGCAGCGCGAGGATGGCCACGATGGTCGTGCCGCCGGTGAGCACCGTGCGCGGCAGCGTCTCGTTGACGCTGCGGTTCAGCAGGGCCAGGAACTGCTGGCGCTTGTACTTGTGCAGGTTCTCGCGGACCCGGTCGAACACCACGATGGTGTCGTTCATCGAGTAACCCACGATCGTCAGCACGGCCGCGATGATCACGAGACTGATCTCGAGGTGCATGACGGCGATGAACGCGATGGTGAGCGCGATGTCGTGGGCGGTGGCCGCGATGGTCGCGAGCGCGAACCGCCACTCGAACCGCAGGGCCAGGTACACGAGGGTGACCCCGAACGACAGCAGGATCGCGATCAGGGCCTTGGTGCGCAGTTCCTTGCCCACCTTCGGGCTGATGGCCTGGCCCCCGAGGGGCGTGTACCGGTTCGGCCCGAGCCGCGCGGTGAGCGCCGAATCCACTCGGCGGGCCGCGAGCTGGGCGCTTGCCTCGGTGGGGGCCACCGTGCCGGACTCGAGGGGGACGCGGATCGCGAAGTCCGAACTCGTCCCGAACGTGGACAGCTCCGCCCCGGAGATCCCGTAGTCGGTGAGGGCGGACCGGAGGTCGCCGATCTGGATGGCGGGGTCGGTCGTGTGCACCTGAACGAGCGTCCCGCCCGTGAATTCGATGCTGTAGTTGACCCCGCGCACGGCCATGGCCGCCAGGCCGATGAGCGCGAGCCCACCCGTGAGGGCGTACGCGTAACGCCGCACCCCGAGGAAGTCGTAGTTGGCGTGCTCGAACAACCGTAGCATCAGATCGCGAACTCCCGCGCCGGATCACGGCGCTCCAGCCAGATCAGGAATAGAGTCTTCGTCACGAACACGGCCGTGAAGAACGAGGCCATGATGCCCAGCACCAGCGTCACCGCGAAGCCCTTGACCGGCCCCGTGCCGAACTGGAACAGGAAGAGCGCCGTGAGCACCGTCGTGGCGTTGGAGTCCACGATGGCCGGCATCGCGTGGCGGAAGCCCTCGTCCACGGCGACCCGGACCGTCTTCTTGGCGGCGAGCTCCTCCCGGATCCGCTCGAAGATGAGCACGTTGGCGTCGACCGCCATGCCGATGGACAGGATGAACCCGGCCAGCCCCGGCAGCGTGAGGGTCGCCCCGAACGCCGCGAGCCCGCCGAGGGTCAACAGCACGTAGAGCCCGAGCGCGAACACGGCCAGCACGCCGGCCAGCCGGTAGTAGCCAGCGACCATGATGATGGTCGCCAGGGTGGCGATGATGGCGGCCGTGATGCCCTGCCGGATGGAGTCCTGCCCCAGGCTGGCGCCCACCGAGCGCTCCTCGACGATCTGGAGCGGCGCCGGGAGGGCGCCCGCGCGGAGCACGAGCGCCAGGTCCTGCGCCTCGCGCAGGTCGGCGTTGCCCAGCTCGATCTGACCGTCGCGGTTGATCTGGCTCCGGATGACCGGCGGCTGACTCTGGACGCGCCCGTCCAGGATGATGGCCATGTGGTCGCCAATGTGTCGAGCCGTTTCGCGCCCGAACACGCGGCCCCCGGCGCGGGTGAGCTGGAACCGCACGATCGAGCCGCCCGTGACCTGATCGAGCGTTGCCTGCGCGTCGGCCAGCTGTTCGCCGGTGATGATGGCGCGGCGGTCCACCGCGTAGAGCGGCCGGAACGACCGCGCGCCCTGCGAGCGGGGCGTCGCGCCCCAGATCAGCTCCAGACCGCGCGGCACTTCCCGCTCCACCTCGGGGACGTGGAGGAGGCTGTCCACGCGCGGGAAGCTCTCCTCGGGGACGAGAAACTCGCCGGGCACCTGCCCCTCGAACAGCAGGGTCGAGAACGCGCCGGGGCCCGCGAGCGCCGAGTCCGCCCCGGTCGAGTCGGCCCCGGCGGAGTCGGTCTGCAACAGGCCTGCGAGCGGCGACGCCGGTGCCGCGCCCTCGGCGGCGGTGACGCCGGCCCGGGCGAGCGCCCGGTCAATCCGTCCGAGGGCTTCGCGGAACTGCCCCTGCATGTCCGTGATCCGGAACTCGAGGAAGGCCGACCGCTGCACCACCGCCTTGGCCCGGGCGGGATCGCGTTCACCGGGCAGCTCCACGATGATCCGGTGCGCGCCCGACTTCTGCACGATCGGCTCGGAGACGCCGAACTCGTCCATACGCTGGCGGATGATGGTAAGCGCGCGATCGATGGCGTCCTCGCGATTGGGCACCGCCCCGCGGCTCTCGTCGATCTCGAGCGCGAGGTGGATGCCGCCCTGGAGGTCCAGGCCGAACTTGAGGGGCGTCCGCTCCTCGACTACGTCCTGCATCCGGCCGTCCGGGCCGAGGGCGCGGGTCGTGACCTCGCGCGGCCACAGGGCAAACACGGCCAGGGCCAGCGCGGCGGCGATGACGAGGAGTCGATTACGAATGGAAGCGGTCATACCGTTGGCATCCAAAGCGTGCAAGTCTAATCGGTTGCGCGTGCCGGCGGCACTCCCAGTGCCGCCAGCGCCGCCGCGCGATCCAGGCCCAGCTGGGCACGGAGCGCATCAGGACCCGGGAACGCGCGAACGTCGCGCAACCGGGCAATCCAGGAGACCTTCACCGCAGCTCCGTACAGGTCGGGGGCCGCGTCGAACAGATGGGCTTCGAGGCTCGACCGGGTGTCGCCGAACGTCGGGCGCGGGCCCATATGCATCATCGCCCCGGACCGGCCGCCCGCCCACTCGACCCGGACGGCATAGACCCCGTCGGGGGGGAGCAGCTTGCGGCGGTCGGGAACCGCGATGTTCACGGTCGGGAAACCGAGCGTGCGCCCCCGCCCTTCCCCCCGCACGATGTCGCCGATCATCGCGTAGGGCCGACCGAGATGCCGAGCGGCGGTGCTCAGGTCGCCGCCGGCCAGCGCCCGCCGGATCAGCGTGGACGACACCTCCCGGCCGTCCACCCGGATGGCCGGCACGACGTCCACGGTGAAGCCGCGCGCCGCACCCAGCGCCTGGAGCAGCCGCTCGTCGCCGCTCCGGCCGCGCCCGAACCCGTGATCGTGGCCAATCACCAGCTCCCGGAGCCGGAAGCGCTCCAGCAGCAGGTCCACGAACGCCTCCGGCGTGTACTGCGACAGCTCGCGGGTGAACGGCAGGAACGCCACCGCGTCCACCGGACTCTGCGCGAACAGCTCACGCCGCTCGTCGTCGAGAGTGAGCCGCGGGGGGGCCGCCGCGGGGTTCACGACTTCGAGCGGATGGGGCACGAACGTGAGGGCCAGGCTCCGGCCGCCCGTGCGGCGCGCCCGCTCGGCAATCTCCGTCAGCACGGCGCGGTGCCCGAGGTGCAGGCCGTCGAAGCTCCCGACCGTGACGATGGTGTCGCGCATCAGTCGTCCAGGACCACGCGCGGCCGCAGCTGATCGTCCTGGGGGAGCGCGACGGCCAGCAGCCGGTCGCCGTCGAGCAGCGCCGTCGGTCCGGTCGGCGACCCGTCGCCGAGCGCGACGGTCCGGCCGTGCCGGACGCCGGCCGCCTCGTCCGGCGTGAGCGCACGGGTGGGCAGGTGCGGAACGGCGTCCCGCGGCGGGCGCAGGGGCAGGGGCGGCTCGAGGGCAGCGGCCGGAACAGCGTCATCCGCGGCGAAGGACCCGATGGCGGTGCGGCGCAGCGCCGCGAGGTGGGCGCCGCATCCGAGCTTCGCACCGAGGTCCCGGGCGAGCGCCCGGATGTAGGTGCCACTGGAGACGTCGGCCACGAAGTGGACGTCGGGCCCGTCGCGGCCGGTGCAGACGAACCGCCGGACTTCGACCTTCTGGACGGCGAGGCTCACCGTCTGGCCCCGGCGCGCGCGCCGGTGCGCCGGCGTCCCCGCCACCTTCTTGGCCGAATAGGTCGGCGGCTGCTGCTGCAGCGTCCCCGTCAGCCCCGCCATGCCGGCGGCCAAGGCGGATGCCGTGACGTCCCGCCACGCGGGATCCTCCCGGACCACCGCGCCCTCGCCGTCGTCCGTTTCGGTCACGACGCCCAGGCGGATCGTCCCTGTGTAGGTCTTGGGGAGCCCCACGAGAAACGGCATCAGCCGGGTGGCGCGGCCCACGAGCACCGCGAGGAGCCCCGAGGCGGAGGGGTCGAGCGTCCCGGCGTGGCCCACCCGCCGCGTCCCGGCGGCGCGGCGCACGGCCGTGACGATGTCGTGGGACGTGGGGCCCACGGGCTTGTCCACGAGCAGGAACCCGTCGCTCAGGAAGGCTCCCCGTCGCGGCGGATCTGGTCGAGCAGCGCGTCGATCCGCTGCGCGTGCTCGAGGCCGCGGTCCAGCTCGAATCGCAGCTCGGGCGTCACCCGCAGCTCGAGCCGTTCGGCGAGGTAGCTGCGCAGGAATCCCCGCGCCCAGTCCAGCCCCTCGATGGCCCGTCCCTTGTCCTCCTCGGTGCCCAGCACGCTCACCCGGACCGTGGCCTGCTGGCCGTCCTGCGTCACCCGGACGCCCGTGATCGTCACGAAGCCCACGCGCGGGTCCTTGAGCGCGGTGACGATGGCCTCGGCCAGCGTTTCATGGACGAGGGCCGCGAGGCGCTCGGGTCGGTGATGGGCGCGGCGTTTCATCGGATGGACACCGCCGAGTCGATGATGCGCGCAAGGCCATGCTCCGCCACGAACCGGTCGGCCGCGCCGAGCACGGACTCAGCGTGCCGGCGGTCCGTGGCCACGACCGCGCACGCCAGCTCGGCGCGCTGCCACTGGTCCTGGTTCCCGGTCTCGGCGACCGACACGTTGAACCGCTCGTGCAGCCGGTCCTTGAGGCTCAGCAGGATCCGGCGCTTGTCCTTGAGGGACGCGCAGCCGTTGAGGTGCAGGTCCCAGGTCATCACGCCCACGACCATTGGCCGGTTCCCCCGCGCGGGGCCGTCAGCTCTGGGCGCGCGCCGGCGCGTCGAGGTCGAGCGTGCGCGCGATCTTCTCGATTTCGTACGACTCGAGCGCGTCCCCCACCTTGATGTCGTTGAAGTTCTCCACCCCCAGGCCGCACTCCAGGCCCTCCTTCACCTCGCGCACGTCGTCCTTGAAGCGCTTGAGGCTCGAGAGGTGGCCGTCGTACACCTCCACCCCGTTGCGGACGACACGGATCTTCGCGCCGCGGCGGATCACGCCGTGCCGGACCGCGCAGCCCGCGATGAGGCCGACCCCAGAGATCTTGAAGATCTGGAGCACCTGCGCCTCGCCCAGCACCACTTCGCGCTCCTCGGGCGCCAGCAGGCCCTCGAGCGCGGCCCGCATCTCCTCGATGGCTTCGTAGATGATCCGGTACGTGCGGACGTCCACCTTCTCGCGTTCGGCCGCGGTGCGCGCATTCGCATCCGGCCGCACGTGGAAGCCCACGACGATCGCCTGCGAGGCCTTGGCCAGCAGCACGTCGCTCTCGGAGATTGCCCCGACGCCGCGGTGGATCACCTCGACGCGGACCTCCGGCGTCGAGAGCTGGGCGAAGGCGTCGGCCAACGCCTCGGCCGGCCCGGCCTGGTCGGCCTTGATGATGATCTTGAGGGCCTTGACGCCGCCCGCCTCGATCTGCTTCGAGATGTCCTCGAGCGAGACCCCGCGCGTCGTGCGCCGGAACTGCGCCTCCCGGTCGAGCCGTTGGCGCTTCTGCGCGATCTCGCGCGCCTGCCCCGCATCCTGCACGACCATGAAGTGGTCGCCTGCCTCCGGCACGCCCTCCAATCCGAGCACCTGCACCGGGATGGACGGCCCCGCCGACTCAAGCCGATTGCCGCGCTCGTCCAGCATGGCCCGGACGCGTCCGGAGAGGTTGCCGCAGATGAAGTCCTGCCCCACGGTGAGGGTGCCGCTCTGCACGAGCACCGTCGCGAGCGGCCCCTTGCCCGGGTCCAGGGTGCTCTCGACCACCGTGCCGCGGGCCGGGCGGTCGGGGTTCGCCTTCTTGTCGAGCAGCTCCGCCTGCAGCAGGATCTTCTCGAGCAGGGTGTCCACGCCGGTGCCGAGCTTGGCCGAGATCGGCTGCGCCAGGGTCTCGCCACCGAACTCCTCCAGCACCACGCCGTGCTGCAGCAGGTCCTGCTTGACCTTGGCCACGTTGGCGGTGGGCAGATCGATCTTGTTGATCGCCACCACCATCGGCACGCCGGCGTTCTTGGCGTGCGAGATGGCCTCGATCGTCTGCGGCATGACCTGGTCGTCGGCCGCGACGACGAGCACCACGAGGTCGGTCACCTGGGCGCCGCGGGCGCGCATGGCCGTGAAGGCCTGGTGGCCCGGCGTGTCGAGGAATGTGATCCCCCGCCCGGACACGATCACGTGATACGCGCCGATGTGCTGCGTGATGCCGCCCGCCTCGCCGGCGATCACGTTCGTGTGACGGATGTGGTCGAGCAGCGAGGTCTTCCCGTGGTCCACGTGCCCCATCACGGTCACCACCGGCGGCCGGGACACGAGGTCCTCGTCCAGCTCCGCCACTTCCTCGGTCTTCTCGCTCGGGGCGTACTCCTCCTCGCGGACGGCCTGGAAGCCGAAGGCGCCGGCGATCAGCTCGATCTGGTCGAAGTCCAGCCGCTGGTTCACCGTCACCATCATGCCCAGTTCCTTGAAGCAGAACGTGACGATGTCGGTCCGGCTGACGCTCAGGATGGTGGCCAGCTCGGTGACCGTGATGAACTCGTTCACGCGCACGAGCGTCTTTTCCCGCTCGCGCTCCTCGATCCGGCGCTGCTCCTCACGTTCCCGGAACGACGGCTCGTCGTCCCGCCGCTTGATGCCCTTGCGCACGCCAGGCGTCTTGAGCGTGGCCAGCGTCCGGCTGATGTTGGCCTGGACGGCGCCCTGGTCCACCTGCGAGCGCTTGCCCTTCTTGCGCTTCTTGCCGCCCTTCTCCCGCCGCGTGTCCGTGGCTTCGCCCGGCGCGGCGGACGCGATGGGACGCGGACCGGCGGACGCCGCGGGCTTGATGCGCTGGACGCCGGCGGCCGGCCGCTGGATGCGCATGGGCTTGGCCGGCTCCGGGCGCCGCGGCGCGGGCGTGGTGGGAGCGGCCGGGGCCTCGGCTTCGGCCACCTCCGGCTCTTCCACCGCTAGCCCTTCTTCCTCCTCGGTCTCGGCGGGCGCGCCCGCGCCCTCCGCCTGGACCGCCTCCTCGGCATCGGCTCCAGCCGGGGCCAGGTCCTTGAACAGCTTGGCCGCCCGTTCCTCGAGCGACGGCTTGGGCTCGGCCACCGGCTGCGCTTCGCGCTCGGCCTCGGCCGCGTCGCGCACCCGCTGCTCCTCCTCGAGCACGGCATCCCGCTCCGCCATCTCGGCGGCCGTGCGGCGCCGCCGCCGCGGCCGGGCTTCCGGCTCCGGCTCGGGCTCGGCGGCCTTGGGCCGGGCCCGCCGGCGGGTCGTCCTCTTCGCGGATTCGGGTTCGGCCTGCTTGCGCTTGCCGCGCTCCCACCGGGCTCGCACGATCGCCACCTGCCCCGCGTCCAGCGACGAGAGGTGACTGCGGACGTGAATGTCCACCTCGGCCAGGAGCTGGATGAGGTGCTCGCTGTCGATCCCGAACTCCGCGGCGAGATCGTGTACCCGCGTCTTCGTCACAATACGCCTCCTACGACCTTCCCACGCCCGCGGCGGCGATGCCGTCGGCGAACGCCGGATCCACGATACCCACCACCTGCACTGCCCCCCGGCCAATCCTCGCGCCGAGGGTGTCCGCCACCGGCCCTTCGATGACCGGCACCCCGGAGGCGCGCGCCAGCCGCGCGACCTTCTCGTCCACCCGGGGGCTCCAGTCTTCCGCCAGCACCACCAGCCGCACGTCGCCCCGCTGGAGGCCCGCCCGGGTGGCCCCGGTCCCGATGGTCAGGGCGCCGGCCCGCGCCGCGAGTCCGAGCAGCCCCAGGGCGCGGTCCGCCATCACGTGCCGGGCGCGTCCTCCGCCTTGGCCGGGGCCTCGGCCTCCGCGGGAGGCGCCTCGGCGGACTCCTCGGTGAGGTCCGAAATGAACGTCTGCAGGACCTCGAGCTGCTCCGGCGACAAGCCGGGCACGTGCCGCAGCTCCTCGGAGTCGAGATCGAGCAGATCGCTCAGCTCGACGATCCCGGCAGCGCCCAGCACGCCCACCACCTCGGCCGGCAGGCCCTTGAGCTCCGTCAGCGCCACGTGCGTCGCCTGCTCCTCTTCGCCTTCCGTGGGGAGCGGGGCGAACAGCGGGCCCTCGCCACCCCGCTCGAGCCACTCGCGGCTCGAGTAGAGGTCGATCTTCCAGCCGGTCAGCTCCGATGCCAGGCGCACGTTCTGTCCCGCCCGCCCGATCGCGAGGGACAGCTGGTCCTCGTCCACGATCGCCTGGATGGTCCGCGACTCGGGCACCGAGAACACCTTGGCCACGCGAGCGGGTGCCAGCGCGAGCTTGGCGAACCGTTCGGGATCGGGCGACCACGGCACGATGTCGATGCGCTCGCCGCCCAGCTCGTTCACGACCGCCTGCACGCGGCTGCCCTTGAGCCCCACGCAGGCGCCCACGGGGTCGATGGCGTCGTCGCGGCTCACCACCGCGATCTTGGTGCGGCTGCCCACCTCGCGCGCGGCCGCCCGTATCTGGACGATGCCCTGCTGGATTTCCGGGACCTCGAGCTTGAACAGCGCCTCCACGAACAGCGGGTCCGCCCGCGAGAGGATCAGGCGCGGCCCCTTGGGGGTCTCTTCGAGCCGCTTGAGCACGGAACGGATCGTGTCGCCCTGGTGGAAATGCTCGCGGCGGTTCTGCTCGCGGTAGGGAATGATGGCTTCCGCCTCGCGGAACTTGTTGAGCATGATCACCAGCTTGCCCCGCTCGATCTGCTGGATCTCGCCCGACAGCAGCTCGCCCACGCGGTCCGCGAATTCCTCGCGGATCCGGGACCGCTCGCCCTCGCGCACGCGCTGGATGATGCGCTGCTTGGCCGCCTGGACGGCAATCCGGCCGAACTCCTGGAACGGGACCTCCTCCTCCAGGACGTCGCCGACCTGGAAGTCCGGGTCTTCCCAGCGGGCCTCCTCCAGCGACACCTGGCAGACGCGGTCCTCGACCTGCTCGACCACGGTGCGGAGAATGGCCACGCGCAGCACGCCCCGCGTCTCGTCGAACTCGATCTCCGGGCGGACGGTGGGTCCGTACTTCTTCACCAGGGCGGCGTGCACGCCGTCCCGCAGCAGTTCCTTCAGTTCCTCGCGATCGAGCTGCTTGGCGTTCGCCAGCTCGCGAATCGCCGTCAGCACATCGGCCGAGCTTGCCATGCGGTCCCTCGTTCCTGCGTCAGTCGTCCTGTTCGTCCTGCGGAGTGGCGCCGCCCGGGCGGAGCGTTGCCCCCCAATCCACGACCAGCGTGGCGTCGCGGGCCTCGACGGCCGGAAGCGTGATGGCCTCCCCGCCGCGTGGCGTCAGCGTCACCGTTCCCGCGTCCGGATCCACCGCCGTGATCCGCACGCGCATCCGCCCGCGTTCCCGCAGGCGGACATCGGCTTCCCGCCCCACGAACCGCGCCCACTGGGCCAGACGGCGCAGCGGCCGCTCCATGCCCGGTGATGACACCTCGAGCACGTACTGCGGGCCCAGCACCCCACTGGCGTCGAGCCAGGCCTCGAGGTGGCTGCTGGCCGTGGCGCAGTCCTCGATCGTCACGTTGCGGTCGGGGGCGGCGTTCCGCCAATCGATGCGTACCTGGAGCCGGGTCCGGGACCCCCCGCCACCCTTGCGGACGTCGACCACCTCGAACCCGATGGTGGCCAACCGCAACTCCAGTTCGTCCGATAACTGCTCGAGTGAGATGGACATGCCGCGTTGGACGAAAAAAAAGTGCGGGCCGACTACGCCCGC